>NZ_ABHH01000011.1:0-76831 GCF_000171855.1 Carnobacterium sp. AT7
AGACTTCATAAAAGACAGTTTGCATTGCACGACGTTCATAAGAATCTTCCGCTTCAATATAAACAACATCTTTAGCAAAATCCAAGTAAAATTGAGATAGATCAACTGTACAGAAGTTGTTAATCAACTGATAGATAGAAGAGAACTCATATTTTTCATAATGAACTTCCACTTTTTCTACTAATTGGTTTAATCGGATCATTAGATATTTATCTACCGATCTTAAATCTTCAAAGGCAACTTTATTTACTGATGGATCGTAATCATCCGTATTAGCTAATAAGAAACGCATTGTATTACGAATTTTACGATAAACTTCAGAGACTTGTTTTAAGATTTCATCACTTACACGTACGTCAGCTTGAGTATCTACACTAGAAACCCACAAACGTATGATGTCAGCTCCCATTTGTTTGATTACTTTGCTTGGTGCAATCGTATTTCCTATTGATTTACTCATCTTACGTCCATCGCCATCTAAAACCATTCCTTGAGATAGTACGGTTTTATAAGGTGCTACTCCATTGATAGCAACACTAGTTGTAATACTTGAATTGAACCAACCTCGGTATTGATCTGAACCTTCAAGATACATATCCGCTGGGAAAGTTAAGTTTTCTCTTGCTCTTAAAACAGCTTCATGTGATGAGCCAGAATCAAACCATACATCCATAATATCCGTTTCTTTTGTAAAGGTATTATTTGGACTTGAAGGATGAGTGAATCCTGCTGGCAATAAATCTTTGGCTTCACGTTCAAACCAAATATTTGAACCGTATTCTCCAAATAAAGCAGCTACATGTTCAATGGTTTCAGGTGTGATGATAGATTCGCCATTTTCACCATAAAAAATTGGTAAAGGTACTCCCCATGCGCGTTGACGTGAAATAACCCAATCTCCACGATCACGAACCATGTTATACAAACGTTGCATGCCCCATTTTTGGACCCATTCAACGCCTTCAACAGCTTCTAAAATATCTCCGCGGAACTTATCAATAGATGCGAACCATTGCGGTGTAGCACGGAAAATAACCGGTTTCTTAGTTCTCCAGTCATGTGGATAGCTATGGGTAAAGAAGTTTAACTTCAATAGAGCTTCTTCTTTTTCCAACCATTCTGTAATTACTTTATTCGCTTTATCGTAAAAAATACCTTCTAATCCTGGAGCTTCGTCTGTAAAACAACCTTTATCATCGACGGGTGATAAAACACCTAATTTGTATTTTTGACCCACAATAAAGTCATCATCCCCATGTCCTGGAGCAGTATGAACAAGTCCAGTACCAGCCTCAAGAGTAACGTGGTCTCCTAAAATCAAAAGAGACGTACGATCATACATTGGGTGTTGAGCCGTCATTAACTCTAACTCTTTCCCTTTTAATTCTTGAATCGTCTCAACTTGATTCCAACCAATTTCTTGTGCTACAGTTTCAATCAAATCTTTTGCTACAACATATTTTTTACCATCTGCTACAACAACTGAATAATCGTAATCAGGATTAACGGTAATGGCAAGGTTTGACGGAATAGTCCATGGTGTCGTTGTCCAAATAACAAAAGATGTATCTTCATCAATTAAGCCTTTTCCATCAACTACCTTAAATGCTACATAAATACTAGCTGACTTAACATCTTTGTATTCAATTTCTGCTTCTGCAAGGGCTGATTCACTAGATGGTGACCAATAAATAGGTTTCAACCCTTTATAGATATACCCTTTTTCAGCCATTTTCCCAAACACACGAATTTGTGCTTCTTCGTATTCTTTAGTGAGTGTTACATATGGATAGTCCCACTCTCCAGCTACACCTAAACGTTTAAAATCTTCTTTTTGTTTATTCACTTGTTCCCAAGCATATTCTTCACATAATTGACGAAATTCAGCAATACTCATTTCTTTGCGTTTCACGCCTTTATTCGTTAATGCTTGCTCAATAGGCAATCCATGAGTGTCCCATCCAGGAACGTAAGGAGAACGGAATCCAGACATAGATTTGTAACGAACAATGATATCTTTACTAATTTTATTCAAAGCATGTCCGATATGAATATTTCCATTTGCATATGGAGGACCATCATGTAAGACGAATGTTGGTTTACCTTCATTGATTTTTTGACGTTGTCCATAAATATCTAGTTCTTCCCAGTTTTTTTGCCACTCTAGTTCACGAACTGGTAAATTTCCACGCATTGGGAAATTTGTTTTTCCTAATTGTAATGTTTCTTTCATTTTCATTAAAAATCTACCCCTTATTTATTATATTTATCTCACTCATTTAAAAATGACATGCTCATCATACAGCTGAGATTTATCAATTGCAACTATTCTTGCCAATAAAAAAAAGACTCCATCCCTAGAGGGACGAAATCTTCGTGGTACCACCCAAATTTAGAGAAAAAGTAACTACTGACTTTTTCATCTCTTAAGTAATTGTATAACGCCAATTAAACGGTTAATTTTACTCTAGTTCAAATTAACACTCATGGAGGATCTTACAAATAGAAGGGACTGTTAGACTTTCACTGGGTTCTAACTCGCTTAAATTAGTATTCTATCGTTTTTCTGTTCCATTCACTGATTTACTTTTTTAAATTTATTTAGGCAACTCAATAGCTGGCAATGTTCCTTCTATTGAATCTTGTTCTTCTTCATGGTTGTGTTCTGAATTAGCATTACTAACCTCAGTCGTTTTTTCAACTACTTCAGCGTCATCTTCTTCAATTGTATGATTACTTGCTTCAACATCAGCATTCACTGCATTATCTTTACTTTGACTAACGCTTAATATTTCTTTTAATGTTGGAATATTAAGAACCTCTTCTTCAGCCGGTCTTAATAAATCATCCCATTCAGAGTTTTTGACCATCTCTAATTGTGATTCTATCATAATCTGTAAACGTTGTTTAAAGACTCTGCTTTGCTTCTTCAATTCATCTGTTTCTGTTGTAATTTTCTTAGCTTTAGCAACAGCTTCATCTAATAAACGATCCGCATGTTTTTCAGCTTCAAGCCCTATAATATTTGCTTCTTTAGCTGCATTTTCTCTTAATCGATCTGCTGCGTCTTGAGCAACAATAATTGATTTGTTTAAAGCATCTTGAAGATTGTTAAAATGTCCTACTTTTTCTTCAGAAAATTGCAATTGTTTTTCTAATTCACGCTTTTCTTTTAAAACGATTTCGTAGTCTTTAATAATTTGGTCCAAATAATCATTTACTTGATCTTGATCGTAGCCTCGCATCTTGACAGGGAACTCTTTGTTATGTATATCCAAGGGAGTCAACACCATATAAGACACCTCCAATTTTCAAATTTAACGTGCTTTACTACTAAATTATCATAAACTTACTCACATGTAAATGAGTTACTGGTTATTTGTACAAGACACCTAACTGAAGGCGCCATTTATCTTTTTTAGTTTTGCCTTCTATTTCTTGTACTTGCAATCGTCCATAACCGCGAACTGAAACAATATCTAACAAACCAATTTCAAAATCCGGTCGAGTTAATTCTACCCAATTTAATTTCACTTTGCCAGATTCAATCATTTGTTTGGCACGTTGCCTAGAAATCTTAAACACACTAGAAACGAGCGTATCCAATCGCATAGATGAAACCGTTTGGTTTTCGATTGACCAATTATCTATCGGTATTAAAATATCTGTATACGCTCTTTCTTCCATTCGAACCGCAACTTTACCAATGCTAACAACTTGTTGCTCAATATAACTTTTTGTTGAATTTTCGACAAATACTTGCCAACGCGATCCGTCTGATATGATATCTCCAAAATAATCTCTTTTTAACCCAGTTGAAAGCAATGTACCTAATACTTTTCCATGAGATAATGAAGCAAATTTTGTAGGGTACCGTATTTCACAAATAGTTACTTCGAAATCTTCTTGTTTTGGTGTGAAATAGGCGGGGCAGATGAAAGCTCTCACTCGCTCTGCCGCCTCATAGCCACCAAAAGAATGAATAGTGATGTCACTATTTTTCCCAACTATTGTTTTAACGATATGCAATTGTCGTGGGTCTAAAAAATTTGTTAAGTAAGGAGTATATTGGTCTTCTACACTTCTTATCCAACCAATAACACTATCAATAAAGGATTGCTCTTCTTTTCTAAAATGTTGATAGACATTTTCAATCATAAGAAAAACACCTCCCTTACTTAATAAATAATTCTTATAATCAACTGAAAGAGTGAAAACAAACCGCTTTTAGCTAAATTTAAAACAATCAATGCAACAATTCCCGAAAAGCTGATCATGCCAATTGGTGGAATAAATCTTCTGAAAAAATTTAGATATGGCTCACAAATCGTTGCTAATATTTGGCCGAATTTAGATTGATAAGCCCCAGGAAACCATGACATTAAGATATAAACTACAATAAGCGTGGAATAAATATCTAAGCCTTTAGAAAGTACTGTATATAGTAATGATATAAAATAAGCCACTATTTATTTTTCCTCTTTTCTTTAGTAAAACTCTTTTTCTTGCATGACATCAGATAAGACACCATCAATTTCGACATTCTTAGGTGTGCATAGGAAAATTTCTTCTCCAATTCGTTGAATATCTCCACTTATAGCGTAGATTGTACCCGTTAAGAAATCAACGATTCTTTTAGCCTGATCTTCTTCAATCCGAGTGAAATTTAAAATCACTGATTGATTACTAAGCAGTAAATCAGCAATCTCTTGAACTTCAGAGTAAACTCTAGGCTCAAATACAACAATTTTTGATTGATAAGGATTTTCAGGATTTTTCATTGAGACTACCTTATTCGTTGTTGCAGGTTCACGACGAGTGTTAAACGCTCGTTGATTTTTCAATTCACGTTTTTCATCATTTTTTTTAGCACTTAGTTGTATCTTTTCTTTAGTATCAGCTACTTGTTCTACTTCAAACTCTTCTTCATCATTTAAGCCGAAAAATTGAGTGAAATTACTTAACATTCCCATTTAAAGTCCTCCTTTTTAAATCGATTTCGTTTTACTCCTAATCGATTTTTATTCAAAAAAAGACGTTCCAATTCGAACAAAAGTTGCTCCTTCTTCGACAGCAATTGTGAAATCTTTACTCATTCCCATACTAAGTTCAGTACAAGGCGCATATGGCAGAGCTTTATCTTTAATTGATTCTTGCAATTTTCTTAAATGAACAAAAGCAGAACGAATGACCATCTCACTCGCATTCAGTGGTGCCATAGTCATTAGACCCACTATTTTTATTTTTGAGTACTGTGAAAGACTCGTTATAAATGCATCAAGTTGCTCTGGGCTAACGCCACTTTTGGTTTCTTCCCCTGTAACGTTAACCTGAACAAAACACAAAACAACTTTATTTGCTCTTTTTTCAATCTCTTCAGCTAAAGACAAACGGTCAAGCGCATGAAAGTAATCAATATCATTGATTACTTTCTTAACTTTTCTTGCTTGTAGATTTCCAATGAAATGCCAAACTAATCTGTGATCACTTAACTCTTTTTGTTTTAATGCTAAACCTTCAGGTCGATTCTCAGCAAGATGTAGATAGCCTTCTTCAATTGCTTCAACAGCTTGTTCACTAGAAACACTTTTGGTTACTGCAATTACTTGCACATCAGAACGTTTTCGACTGGATTTGGCCAATGACACATCTAATAGCTGCTCGATTTTTTGACTATTTTCTTTTACGGACATTTTTATTTACGGCGTCTTCTAAAGAATGGAGGAGTATCAAGATTTTCCTCATCCTGATGGTTATCTTGCTCTTGTTTCTCTTCACGTTTAAAGATATCAAATTCAGGTTTTTCACTTTGTTGATTCAAATCATTTGATTGAGCTTTTCTTTGGTCACGTAAACTAGGTTCACGACGAATATCCCAATCACCAAATGGATCTTTTGCTTGATCTGCTTGTGGAGCAGACGCTTCAGGGATGTTTCTTTGCGTAGCGCTATTTCTATTTCGTTCAGATGTTTGTGGTTTTACTTCTTTGGCTTTATTTATATCAATACCTGTTGCAATAACTGTAACAATAACTTCATCACCAAGGTTTTCATTGATTGAAGTCCCAAAAATAATATTAACTTCTGTAGTAGATGCAGATGAAACGATATCTGATGCATCTTGTGCTTCAAATAATGTCAAATCAGAACCACCCGTAATATTTAACAATACCGATTCTGCTCCATCAATGGATACCTCTAACAATGGAGAAGAAATAGCTTTTTTAGTTGCTTCAACTGTTCGGTTTTCACCACTAGCCATTCCAATTCCCATCAATGCTGACCCTTGATTTTCCATCACTGTTTTTACGTCAGCAAAATCTAAGTTTACATATCCAGGTGATGTAATTAAATCTGAAATTCCTTGTACACCTTGTCGTAAAACATTATCTGCCTCATGAAATGCTTCAAGCATTGGTGTTTTCTTATCAACGATTTCTAGTAAGCGATTATTAGAAATAATGACTAAAGTATCTACGTGTTCTTTCATTTGTGCTACACCTTCTGCAGCAAAACGTCCACGTTTAGGTCCTTCAAAAGTAAAGGGTCTAGTAATAACACCAACAGTTAAAGCTCCTTGTTCTTTAGCAATACGGGCTACAATAGGTGCAGCTCCAGTACCTGTTCCGCCACCCATACCGGCCGTTACGAAAATCATATCTGCTCCGCGCAAAGCTTCAGCAATCTGTTCTTCACTTTCTTCAGCTGCTTTACGTCCAATTTCTGGGTTTGCTCCTGCTCCAAGTCCACGAGTCAATTTTGGCCCTAATTGTATTTTAACTTCAGCATTTGATCCTGCTAATGCTTGCAAGTCAGTATTTACTACAATAAATTCTACACCTTGAACATTTTCATCAATCATGCGGTTAACAGCGTTATTCCCTGCTCCACCGACACCTATTACTTTAATTATTGCTCCATTAGCTGGATTTGTATCAAATTCTAAGTCCATTCCATTTCCTCCTAATACAATTTGAATTTAGCTATTTAATCAAAAAAGTTTGAGATGAAGCTTTTTGCTTTAGTGCTCCACTTATCTTCTTTATTCTTTTCTTTTTTTACGGGTTTTTCTCTTTCGAATTCTAAAGAATTTATCTCATCATTTTCTGATAAGTATTCTGATTTAGCGTTATATGAAGAAGTTTCTTTTTTTGCAATACCCAACTGGTATTCTTTAACAATTTGATGGATTTCATCCAAGTTGGCTTCATATTGGATTAACCCGATCCCAGTGGTAAATGCAGGATAACGCATACCCATCTGATTGGGTATATAAAGCTTCACTGGTATTTCAAAGATATCTTCAGCCAATTCCACTGTACCAGGTAACGCAGCAGCACCACCCGTTAAAATAACTCCACCAGGTAATTCTCTCGCTCCTACTTTATCCAATTCATTTTTGACTTTTTCAAAAATTTGAACCAATCGAGCTTCTATAATCTCTGACAAATACCGTTCATCCATTTTTACTGGCTGACTCTTGCCAATCACTTCGACCGGGAATTTTTCTTCTTGAGACGTTTCCTCAGGCAAAGCATACCCATAGTCACGTTTAATGCGTTCTGCATTTTCAATAGTCGTATTCAAAACAACCGATATATCTTTCGTTACGTAATCTCCACCTTCTTGATTTACACTTGTGTATTTCAATTGATGATCATGCATAACTGAAGCCGTTGTTTGTCCACCGCCTAAATCAACCAATATAGTACCGAAATCTCTTTCACCACTAGACATAGCTACACTGCTAGCTGCCAAAGGTTGCAAGACAATATTTTGAATTTGCAGACCGGCTTTTTCTACACAACGTTTGGTGTTATGTATAACCGTTTTGGGGCCAGTCAACATGACTGCATGCATTTCCAATCGAACGCCAATCATCCCTCTAGGATCCTTGATTCCATCAAAACCATCTACGATAAACTCTTCAGGCAATATGGTTAAAATTTCTCTTTCAGGCGGAACCGATTTTACCATAGCAGCTGCCAAAACATTTTGGACATCTTCTTCAGTAATTTCACGATTTTCTCCGGATACGGCTATCATTCCATGACAAGCTTCTATTTCTACCGAATTACTTGGAATGCCTACAATAACATTATGAATATCTACATTTGCTTTTTGTTCTGCTTGTTTAATAGCTTTATTAATTGATTGTACGGTTTTATCGATATCAACGATAATTCCACGATTTAAACCTTCTGATTTTTCATTTCCTACTCCAATAATATTCATTTGGCCATTAATGTATTCAGCTACAACTACTTTTATTGAAGTGGTTCCAATATCTAGACTTACATACATTTCAGTAGTTCCCATTCATTGAAACCTCCTATTTCATCATTATTTTATTAAAACCTATAGTAATACCAATTTTAACATAAGCGTTACCAATTTACGAAGTATTTCAGCATTTTTTTCTATTTAGACAAAACCTTTTCACCTATTCTATTTTACTGTATTTCTGCGTCTAAATCGAGTTTTACGCTATTTTCATCAGAAATTGTTTTCGGTTCTTCTTTTTTTTCATTATTGAATTCAAAAGGAGAAAAATAGGCTCCAACTTCAATATTGAATGTTCCTTTTTGATCACCAATTTTTTTTACCATATCAGGGTAATAAATCATTTTTTCAGCAAAGGACGGAATAGAAGCGACCACTTCATTTCCATCATTCATGTATAACTTAATTAGATAATCATCTATCTCACTTGGTGTGTATTCCACTTCTGAAATGCTATTTTGAATATTCTCGTTTAGCAATTTGTATTGCTCAATCATTGCCTTTAAAGCTTTATTTTCTTCAAAACTTTTAAATATTGGTGGATTTCCAATAGATACTTTTCTACTTTCATTTACAATTTTCCCATTTTCCAGAATATTGTAGTACTTGTTTTCTTCAGCTAAATAAGCAACTGTTTGATACTCTTCAATTTTTATAATGTAATCATTCAGACCATCAAAACTAATCTTCATAGATTTCACTTGCGGCAACTCAGACAAGAGATTTTTTGAGATTTCTTTTCTCTCAAAGAAAACTTTCCAAAGGTTGTCTCCCGATTTAATTTGACTAACATCAATTATTTCTTGATCTGCAACTTCTTTTGTTCCGCTAACAGAAAGCATATCAACCTTGCTTAAGGGGCTTATAAAATACACAACTACTAAAATTGCAAATGAAAATAATAAAATAAGCGCAATCAATCGTGTAATCAATTTCTTTTGACGTTGTTTCTTTAATTTTGGCATAGTATCTTCTAACGATTTTGGATTTTTATTTGATTGATTTCTTGTTTCTCGAATTTTAGCGTGCTCATCAACGACTATTTTTTTTTCTTTCTTTCTTCCTTTTTTCAAGGAAGAAAGATGCAACTTAACTTGTTTTTTAGATTCTTTTTTCATGCATCTATCCTCCTTTAATAAAGGTTATTTTCCCACGATTTCATTTATCACATCAATTAATCGATCTGAAGCAAACGGCATGCCTATCTTTTTAGCATTTTTTGCCATTTCATGACGCTTAGTTGGATTCATCATTAATTCGTCTAACGTTTGAATTAATCGTTTACCCGTTAGTTCTGGCTCTTTAATTAAAAGTGCAGCATGCTTATTCACTAAGCTTTCTGCATTTTTTGTTTGATGATCATTCGTAACATATGGACTAGGAATTAAGACACTAGGCAACCCTAAAGCAGTAAGTTCAGCTAAAGTTGTAGCACCACTTCTAGAAACAACCAACGAAACGGTTGAAAAAACTTCTGGCATATTTGGAATGTATGAAACAACCGACACATTAAACTTATCATTTGCCATTTTAGCCAATTGGCTTTTAATGGTATCAAAATGAATATCTCCCGTAGCCATTAAAACTTGATAGTTTTTAGTAACTAACTCTGGCAGAGCCTCAATAAAAGCATCATTAATTTTTTTAGCTCCTCTGCTTCCACCAAAAATTAAAACAGTTGGTTTTTCAGAATCTAAATTATAAGCTTCTAATGCGGCTTTTTTTTGAACTGTACTAACTTCTTGTGCTCTAGGATTACCAGTAAAACAGACCTTTTCAGGGTATTTTGAAAACTCCATTTTGGCTTCTTCAAAACAAACAGCAATCTTAGTCACATAGCGTGCAAGAAATTTATTTGTTACACCGGCCACGCTATTTTGTTCATGAATAATGCTAGGGATTTTTAGTTTTGATGCAGCATAGACTACTGGAGCACAGACATATCCACCAGTTCCGATAACAACATCGGGTTGAAAATCTTTAACAATTTTCTTAGCTTGTTTAATGCTATTGATAA
The DNA here is from genome assembly GCF_000171855.1 of Carnobacterium sp. AT7. NCBI lineage: Bacteria > Bacillati > Bacillota > Bacilli > Lactobacillales > Carnobacteriaceae > Carnobacterium > Carnobacterium sp. AT7. The sequence goes on from NZ_ABHH01000011.1 coordinate 10,301, forward strand.
ATAGCTGAATTGTTTTTAGGGTATCAAAAGAAATTGAACGTTTAAACCCTTGGATTTTGACAGCAGCAAATGGAATATTATAATCTTTTACAATTCTGCTTTCTAGGCCTTTTTCAGTTCCGACATATAAAAACTCAGCTGTTGGATCAACTTCTTGTATACGGCGCATAAGTGCTAGTGCTGGATAAACATGTCCTCCAGTCCCACCACCGGACAATAATATTTTCATTAGTTGTTAGACCAATTGGCCTATTCCTCCTCTTCTATTGCGTCTTCAACTAGTTGCTCAACAGAATGAATAAAGGCATCTCCACGGACCTCAAAGCTTCTATACTGGTCCCAACTGGCACATGCAGGAGAGAGTAAAATGACATCTTTTGCTTCACTTAATTCGTAGGCTACCGGTACAGCTGCTTCAACATTTTGAACATCAATAATCGTTGGAATTCCAGCTTTTTCGCCTGTTTCAGCTAACTTCGTTGCCGTTTCTCCAAAAACAATTAAAGCTTTTACTTTTCCACTCATAGCTGGAATCAAGTCATCAAAATCGTTTCCGCGGTCCAATCCACCTGCTAATAAAATAACTGGTACGTCAAACCCTTTTAATGCATTCTCTGTTGCCAAAGTGTTGGTAGCTTTTGAATCATTGTAAAAACGTCTTTCTTCGAACTCTGTTACAAATTGAGTCCGGTGTTTTACGCCCGTAAATTTTTCTAATGTCGCACGAATAGCTCCGTTTTCTTGATTTAATAATTTAGCTACAGCAATAGCTGCCATTGCATTCTCAACATTATGATCACCAGGAACCAAGATTGTTTCTTTGGCCATTACAGGCTCACCTTGATAATAAATAACATCATCTTGCAGATATACGCCATTGTCTAAGATTTCTTTTCTTGAAAAAGGAATGATTGTGGCTTTACTTTTTTCAGACAAAGCTCTTAACTCAGGCTGATCCCAGTTTAAAATTAAATAATCTTCTTCTGTTTGATTTTTGGTGATTGTCATTTTTGCTGCTACATATTCTTCTCTTGTTCCATGATAGTCTAAATGAGCAGAATAAATATTTGTAATCACAGCAATATGGGGTTTCAACTCAGTGATACCCATCAACTGAAAACTAGACAATTCCATAATGATTTCATCATCTTTAGTCGCTTTTTGAGCCACCAAGCTGGCTGGAGTTCCAATGTTCCCTGCCACATATGCTTGTCCTTTAGAACGTTCTGCATTTAATAATTCAGCAATCATTGTTGTAGTAGTTGTTTTTCCATTGGTACCCGTAATACCTATAACCATGCTCTCAGCTACTTCATAAGCTAATTCGACTTCGGTAATGACAGGTATACCTTTTTCAATCGCCTTCACAATAATAGGATTATTATACATAATTCCTGGGTTTTTCACGATCCATTCAAAATCTTCATCTAATAATTCAACAGGATGACCTCCTGTAACTACTCGTATTCCCGATTCTAACAATTCTTGAGCTTCAGGGTTCTCATCAAAATTTTTGTAATCATTCACGGTCACTAATGCCCCTAAAGAATGCAATAATTTAGCAGCATTCACACCACTTAAAGCTAATCCTAAAACTAAAACTTTTTTATGTTCATAACGTTTTATGTTTTTCATCACTAAACCTCTTTTTCTCAAGATAAGGATTTTTTATAATTTAAAAAGTATTTATACTCTTACAGTTAGTCTTATAGAATAATCGCTAGACAAGCTATTGCAGCTATTAAACCAATTGCCCAAAAAGTTAAAACAACACGCCATTCGCTCCAGCCGCTCATTTCAAAATGGTGATGAATAGGGCTCATTTTAAAGACTCTTTTGCCTCTCAATTTAAAAGAAGTCACTTGAATCATAACACTGGCTGTTTCCATAACAAATACAAGACCGATCAAAAGAAGTGACCATTCTTGATGCAACAAAATTGAAATAGCTGCTAATCCGCCACCTAAAGCTAATGAGCCTACATCACCCATAAATATTTTAGCGGGTTTTTTATTGAAAAAGAAAAAGCCAATCAATCCGCCGATAACAGTTAAACAAATAATTAAAATATCCAACTGTTGTTGATTCCAAGCAATTATTGCATATGCACCATAGGCAATGCTTGCTGTTCCAGCTACTAATCCATCTAAACCATCTGTTAAGTTAACGGCATTTGAAAACCCAACTAGCCAAAAAATAATAAATAGTCCATAGAACCAGCCAATATCAACTGTTCCTAAAAACGGAAAAGCTAGTTCAGTCGGCAGTCCATCATAATTGTAAGCAATAAAAAAGAGTACTCCACCGAGTATTTGACCGATTAATTTTTGTTTAGACGTTAACCCTAGATTTCTCTTTTTAAACACTTTAATAAAGTCATCTAAAAAACCAAGTAACCCATACAAGATTAAGATGAATAAGGATAATAAAATGCCTAACGAAAGGACATTCTGCCATATAGCAACCCAGATAGTTGATATAATAGCGGCTACTAGAAAAACGATTCCTCCCATTGTTGGAGTTCCTGTTTTTACTTCATGCCATTTGGGGCCTTCATCTCTAGTCGTTTGACCTAATTGTTTTGTTCTGAAAAATCCAATCACGATTGGCATAGCCATAATAGTTAAGGCAAATCCGCTCACAATTGCAATTACCATTTCTGTCCACTGCATTGTTTTTCGCTCCTATTTATTATTCTTTTTTAAATCTATTGCTCTTTTAGCTTCTTCAACATCATCGAAATGAATTTTTTCAGTACCAATGATTTGATAATCTTCGTGGCCTTTTCCGGCTATTAACACAATATCATTTGTGTTTGCTTGTTCGATTGCTGCTTGAATAGCTTCTCTTCTATCGGGAATCAATTGATAGGTCCCTTCTTCTAATCCATCGACCACTTCATGTAAGATTGCAATAGGATCTTCAGTCCTTGGGTTATCCGAGGTAAAAATGACTGTATCCGAGTTTTGTTGTGCAATTTCAGCCATGATTGGGCGCTTAGTGCGGTCGCGATCTCCACCACAACCAACAACACAAAAGACAGTACCTGTTTTAATTTCATTTACTGCGTTTAAAACATTCAATAATCCATCTGGAGTGTGAGCATAATCAACAATTACGGCAAAGTCATGATCACCTTTAACTATTTCAAAACGGCCTCTTACACCACTTATTTTTTCGATAGACTGAATAACAGAAGTCAGATCAAGTCCGGCAGCATAGGCTCCTGCTATTGCAGCTAGAGCATTTGATACATTGAACTTGCCAACTAATTGCAATTGTACTTCATATACTCGATTTTCAAAATTTAAATTAAACCGTGTTCCTCTATTTGTGATACTCAGATCAGTTGCTTTAAAATCTGCTGGTTGATCGATCCCATATGAGAATACACGAGCAGCTGTTTTTTCTTCAAAACTTCTACCCACTGGATCATCAAAATTTAAAATAGCAAATTTTGGTTTGCCTTGTTGATACCCATTTCCTAATTGTGAGAACAATAAACTTTTTGCTTCAGCATATTTTTCCATAGTATGATGATACTCTAGGTGATCTTGGCTTAAATTAGTAAAAATCGCAATATCAAAATCCGTTCCCCACACTCTACCTTGAACCAGCGAGTGAGAAGAAACCTCCATAGAACAAGTAGCTACACCGCTATCTTGCATTTCACGTAATGTCTTTTGTAAAGTGATGCTATCTGGTGTTGTGTTTTTTGTTTCGTATACTTTTGAACCAATACGACGGTACATCGTTCCAATGACGCCTGTTTTTTCTTTGTGGTCATGGAATATATAATCCAAAAGATGCGTAACGGTGGTTTTTCCGTTTGTTCCTGTAACCCCTATTACTCGCAAATCTTGACTTGGGTGATGATAAAAAGTTGCGGCTAAAATTGCCATAGCCTTCATCGTGTCATTTACATAAATAACAGGAACAGCTACTTCAATTGGTTCACTTGCCACTACTAAAGTTGCTCCTTTTTGAACAGCTTCTTTTGCAAGTTCATGCCCATCCTGAACAGAACCAATAATACAAACAAAAAGTGAACCAGGTTCAACTTCTCTCGTATCTTGGGTTACTTTAGTTATTTCTAAATTTTCGGAAAAATCCTTTGAAAAATTTGTTGTTTTTAATGGTTTAATCAATTCAATTGCTTTCACTATATTCACCTTTTCTATCCTTGTGGAGTTTCTAATTCTATCGTAATTTTATTCGTTCCTTGCATATTCGCATTAGGTTCCAAGCTTTGGCTTACTACGTACCCTTCACCTTTAAATGTAAATTCTAAGCCGGTTATTTCAGAAACCTTTAAAACATCATTTTTAGACCAACCCATCATATCTGGCATCGTCATTGCTCCATTTGTCATTAAAACAACACGTTGATTCTCAATAGTTGTTTCCTCTGGTAATGGCAATTGCTGTACTATTGTATCACCATTTCCTACAACGGTCACATTTAACTGAGTATCTTCTAATGATTTTAAGGCTTCTTCTTTCGCTATTCCAGTAACTTTCGGCATTTTCACAGTATTTGTTTCAGCATCTTCTTCTTCTCCCAAAGATAAATATTCTAATGCCCGTTTCATAATAGGATGATAAATCTCCTTAACTACTCCGCTTCCCGCTATACTTCCATCCTTGATTTCTGGTTGTTGTACCGTAATGTAAAGAAGTACTTTTGGATCATCTGCCGGTGCCATTGCTGCCACTGAGTAAATATAATCGGTTCCACCACTATAATACTTTTTAGTTTTAGGATTGACGAGCTCTGCAGTACCCGTTTTTGCTGCTATTTCATAACCATCAATTTGATAATCTACCCCAGTACCTTTTTCGTTATATACAACCTCTTTTAAATAAGACAATGTTTGATTTGCTACTTCTTTAGTAATCGGATTACCAACAACTTCAGGCTCAACGATTGTTTCTTTTCCTGTGTCAGAATCAACAAATTTACTTATATATTGTGGCTTCATCATTTGACCCTCATTTGCTACAGCAGTAAAAGCTTGTAGCATTTGGAACGCCGTTACTGTTAAACCTTGACCAAAGGCCGTATTAGCTTGTTCTAAAGGATAATCAAAAGCTACTGAACCTTTTGCCTCGTTAGCTAGACCAGAATTGGTTGTTTGACCCAAACCAAAAGCATTCATATATTCTTTCCAAGCATCGGGACCCATTTTTTCCATTAAGTTAGCAAATGCCACATTACTAGAACGCGCTAAACCTTCTAGATAAGATATCGTACCCCATCCTGCTGGATTATGATCATGTATCGGTATACCAGAAATCATTTTAACCCCAGATTGAAAATAAGCATTTGGATCAAAAACTCCTTCACTAATCGCTGCTGCTAAAGTTAAAATCTTCATTGTTGATCCTGGCTCATAAGTATTCTCTACTAATAAATTTTGCCATAATTGATCAATACCATCTTTAGTGGTTCCGTTAAAAGTTGGTCTTTGTGAAGTAGCAATAATAGCTCCTGTTTCTGGATTCATTAAAGTTGCGGTTACCATAGCTGAATTGTATTTTTCATCTATTTCACTCATAACATTTTCCATATAAACTTGCATTCGTTTATCTATCGTAAGGTAAATGTCATCGCCATTTTCCGGCTCAGTTGTTTCTACTTTAGAATTAGGAATCACATATCCAAAACTATCTTTTTGGTAAATAGTTTTGCCATCTGTTCCTTTTAGGATATCATCATAGGCCAATTCAATTCCCATCATTCCTGTTAAATCTGTGCTTGATTTCGCTTTTGTTGCCGTATCATCTTCTGCTCCAGAAGGCAATGCTGCATAGCCTATTAAATGTGAAGCAAAAATTCCATTTGGGTAAAGTCTCGTTGGGGTTTCTTCAAAGACTAGACCGGGTAAATTTTCTTCTTCGATACTTTTTTTCGTATCAAATGATAAATTCTTTCCGGCTTCACCAAACTCGACTTGAGAAAGACCCTTTTGATTTAATGTAGTAAGAATATCTTCTTTGCTCATTGAAATATGTTTTTCTAATATTTCAGCCGTTTTTTTCTTGTCAATTACATGTTGCGGTTCGTCAGGATTAGACCATTCGTCTGTTAAAACAGCTACTAAAGAATAAGAAGTAGCGTCCATAGCAACCGATTCCCCCCCAACATCATATATGGTTCCTCGGTTTGCTTCTAGGATGCTACTTCTTGTGTATAAATTGTCTAGGTTTTGGGATAAATCTTCTCCGTTTACTTCACCTTTTACCATTATAAATGCAATTCGTCCCGCAAAAACGACTAGCAAAAGAATCGTGCCAAAAAATAAAAGTATGGCAACCTTTTTTCTGTTTTTTAGAGGATTTTTATTGGTCATTTTATAACATTCCTTACATTTTCTTCCTTCATCTCTAGGCCGAATTTATTTGCTATTTCATATACACGATCATATCGAGATAATTCTTGCACTTCCTGTTTCAAATTATCATTGACAGTCGTGGTCTCAGCTATAGATGTAGTTGCATCTTGCAATGTGCGATTTGTACTAGCAATCGTTATTTCTAAAGAAATGCTAACAGCAATTAAAGTAAACAGAATCATTAGGACAGCACTTATAAGCATTTTTTCTCCTTTTGTAATCCCTATTCTTTTGGTTAAAGGAGTATGTATTATTTCCTTTTTAGGAGTAGGAGCTGTCTGGGGCTGAAAGGGTACTTCGACTTCAAGATTTCTAGCTAAATTACTTTCTAATGGCATATCCAATACTTCCTTTCTGTTTTCTAATGTTTACACTAGTTTATTTTGTTTTTCAGCAATTCGTAACTTAGCACTTCTTGACCGATTATTTACTTCTAACTCTTGTTCTGAAGGCAAAATTGGTTTTCTCGTAATTAATTTTAATTCAGGTAAAAATCCGTCTGGAACAACTGGCAATCCACGTGGCAATTCAGGACCTTTGGAGTGATCTTTAAAAATTGATTTAACGATTCGATCCTCTAAGGAATGAAACGATATCACACTGATACGTCCACCTATTGCCAATAACTCAATCGCTTGTTCCAAGGAATCTTCAACGGAAGACAACTCATCATTAACCGCGATTCGCACTGCTTGGAAAACACGTTTAGCTGGATGTCCGCCTTTTCTTCTAGCCGGTGCAGGTATTCCTGCTTTGATTAATTCAACCAACTCACTGGTTGTTTCGATTAGTTTTATTTCTCTAGCTGCCTCAATTTTACGAGCAATTTGTTTTGAAAATTTTTCTTCTCCATAACGGTAAAAAATTCTGATCAAATCATGGTAAGACCATTCATTGATTACTTCTTTAGCCGTAAGTGGAGCATCGGTATCCATTCGCATATCTAATGGAGCGTCTTGGTGATAACTAAATCCACGTTCTGCTTCATCTAATTGAGGGGAAGAGACACCTAAATCATATAAAATTCCATCAACTTCTTTTATTCCCAAATTGGCTAATTCATCTTTTATGTAACGAAAATTCGCTTTAATAAAAGTAACCATACCTTTTTCTACATATTCAGCTAACCGAATTTTTGCGTTTTCAAGTGCACGATCATCTTGATCAAAGGCATAAAGATGCCCCTTTTCATTCAATTGTGATAATAAATATTCACTATGACCGGCCCCACCTAAAGTACAATCAACGTATATGCCTTCTGGGGATAACGACAGCCCATCAACGGTTTCGCGTAATAAGACTGTTTCATGATTAAATGCTGTCATTTTTTTCGCCTACCTAACTCACTATTTTTTCTTAGTATTTTTCTTTTTTAATAATTGAATGATTGTTTATTAGAATCCAAAATCAATCATGTCTTCAGCAATACTGTCAAACATTTCTTCAGCATCATTGGAAACTTGATTCCACCTTGTCTCACTCCAAATTTCAATCCGTTCAGAGACACCAATAACATGACACGCTTTTTCTAATTGTGCGTATTCTCTTAAAGTTTGTGGAATATTGATTCTTCCTTGTTTATCTAATTCGCATTCAATAGCTGCTGAGTAAAAGAACCTTGTAAAAGCACGAGCTTCTTTTTTTGCTAAAGGAAGTTGTTTTAACTTTTCTTCAAGAGCAGACCATGATTCTTGTGGGTACCCAAACAAACATCCATCTAATCCACGAGTTAGAATAAATTTCTCGCCTAAATCAGATCGAAACTTTGATGGCATAATTAAACGACCTTTTGCATCAATGTTGTGCTTGTGTTCACCCATTAACATAGCTGTCTCACCTCAGACTCCATTTAGATGTTTTCAGTCTACCACAATGCCCCACTTTCCTCCACAATTATTCAAAAAAAGACATAATTCTTTTAATTAATGTAATATTTGTTATTTTCACAAGCCTATCACTTCTTTTTTATGTTTTTTTAAAGGTGGTGAATTCACCCATTTTTTATTCAAATATAAAAAAAAGAAGGGATAAAAGGACTAATTGTCCCTGTATCACTTCTCTTTTGGCTCTATACTTTTCAGCGTGGGCCATTGAATTTAGTTATTGCATAACATTTTGGAGGAATGGGATTGCTTGTAGCCCTTTAAAGTATTCAATGCGAATGACACCACTTCAACGCTTTTACAATTAAGCGGTGTTGGAGGCATCCATTATTTGACGAAGAGTCTCTTTTTTTAAACGGTTATCATATTAGCTACGACTAAACCGTAATACACTACAATTGCGCTGATAAAAACGAATCGCCAATATGTCTTAAAAAAACTTTTATACAAAATTTCACCTTTTTTTACCGCTATACTCAAGAGAATGATAATTCCTAGACTAAAAATAAAAATCAAAAAATATGGAAGCAAAGAAAAATCATATGTTAATTCACTCAGAATATGAATTCCTACTATTAAAAAAGGAACTAACAAATCTGGTAATTTAATAGCCGAATTTTGTTTTTTAAAATGCCGCTGTATTGCCTTACTAAACAATAGCAGCAAAATAATGGGCAAACAATATAAAATTATTTTGCCTATTAGTAAAGAAACGCCAGAATCCACTTTTATCCCACCTTTTTAAAATATATCCGTTTAACCAATTCTCTATTAACTGGCCTGTAGCATACTACAAATCATCTCTTTTTAAATTTAACGTAGTTTTTCTTTTTTGTATACTCTAAATCACTTATTTGCAGTAAATCAAAAAAAAAAAGCCCTTATTGAGCCATGGTCTCAATAAGGGTTTTCAAATCATCTCATGATGAATTGTGCAAAGAATTAAGCTTCTTTGCTGATTACTTCTTTACCATCGTAATGTCCACATGATGCACAAACGTGATGGCTTTTTTTCAATTCGCCACAGTTAGGGCATGCGTTCATACCTGGAACTTCTAATTTAAAATGCGTACGACGTCTGTTTTTCTTAGCTTTTGATGTTCTTCTTGCTGGTACTGCCATTCCTTACACCTCCTTAAAAATTGCTTCTATGCACAGATTCGCGCTACTAGAAGCGTATAATACATACTTATTTTTGGTCGTCTGATTCATCTTTAAACAAATCTTTCAAACCAGCAAAACGTGGATCTACAGTTTCTGATTTCTGTGTTTCTAAATCTGAAATGTATTCATCTTCAGAAACGACCAGCCAATCATTTCCACTAGGCATTTCTTGTCCTTCTATCTCTTCTTGCGTAAAAACTTGCAAAGGGAGATTTAACAAAACTTCATCTACTATAGGTTCAGCAAGATCAATTATATCTTTATCTAAAAGAATAACTGTTTCTTCCTCATTATCTATCTTAGATCCAGGTGTAACAGAAGGCGGAATATAAATTTCATCTATTCCAATTGACATAGGGAATAAAACTGGTTTTAGTGATCTTGCAGAGGGTAGTGTCACAGTTAATGAAACAACCATATGAAGCAAGATTTCTTTTTCATGAACAATGAGTGTTCCTTCTAAATCAATTGGAGAAACATCCATTAATTCTTTTTCTCGATTCATCAACGTTTTTTTTAAGTCAACAGTTTCCGAGAAAACTAACGGCTCATTGCGGTATTTTTGCAATTCGTTTAATGACCATTTCATTTCACATCACTCCTAAAGCAACAAAGATTATTATACTAGTGAATGAACCCTTTGTCAACGTATTTTACCTTACAGGGTTTTCTTGCTGGGCTTTGTTTTCATAGACATTTTCAAAAAATTATTTTAATGGTTGACGATAATAATCTTGTTCTTTGATTAAACCTAATTGCCCCATTTGATAAATTTTACCTGCTTTTATATCTGATGTCCACAAATTCTTATTTTTTTTAGTTACATTGGCAATCAATGGTAAAGAAAACCTTTTTTTCATTTCCTTTAAATAATTTCTTCCTCTGAAATTAAATCCTAATAAGTGTATGGCTTGGGGTTCTGTTAATTCATTGACCATATCTTCTTTTTTTAATTGAAGTAAAATATAGACACATAAGCGTTGTAGCCTAGTCCATGATACTCTTTTATTTTTTACCAATGATATAAATTGTTCAAAGCTTTCTGCCTCTTGAATGTACTCTTTTAAGCGATATTCAATTCCTTCAGTTACTTGATACACAGTCCGTAACTCTTCAAGTGATTGAACTTCTATTTGATACTTTAAGTACGGCCAATAGTTTTCCCAACTAACTAAGGGATGTGTTGTTAGTTGTTCAAAACTGCTATCTGGCATACTTAACTTCAGTTCTTCAATTCGTGCTTTATTTTTTTTTGATCCTACTAAACTTTCTCGAATAGCAGTAGCACTTGAGAAATTTTGTTCGTCTAATTCTTTTTCATGGTAATCCGATCCTACTCTTGTTATGGTGTAAAGTTCCATTGGTTTTTCATATAGCACATTTTCTTTGGCATATGCTAATCCCAAAATATTGTTTGGTGTTGAAAGAGAGACCAGCTGTTCTGGCATTAGTTCTTTAAGAATTTGGTCCATTTGAGAAGCATACGTTTTTCCTGGATCTCTATTTTCTTTAAACCGTTGATTGATAGTTGGTGTGTGCTGCTTCAAAAAGTGAGCTAACTTTTGGTAATCCGCACTTTCGCCCGATTCAGAACCAAAACAAATAGCATCGCAATTCATAGCATGCAACAACCCAACGGCACCTTTTGCAAAATAATCAGCTGGTTGAGTACTAAAAGCAACGGGTAATTCTATTACCAAATCTGCTCCAGCTGATAAAGCCATCTGTGCTCGAGACCATTTGTCTACAATAGCTGGCTCACCGCGTTGCAAAAAATTTCCGCTCATAATTGCAATAATTGTATCCGCACCAGATAGTTCTCTTGCTTTTTTCAAATGGTACACATGTCCATTATGCAAAGGATTATATTCGACAACTACACCACAACTTTTCATCTCTAGTAACCTCTCTTTAATTCGTTACTTTTGTTTTCTTTAAACAGGTTAAAAATGCTTCACCATATTTTTCAAATTTATTTTCACCCACACCTTTTACGGCTAACATCTCTGTTTCATTTTGAGGCATTAAAATGCACATTTGGTGCAATGTTTCATCTGAAAAAATAACATAAGGCGGAACTTTTTGATCCGTTGCAAATGCACGTCTTAACTCTCTTAACTGATCAAATAATGCATCATCAACAGCTACTTTCTGCGCTACTTTTGCTTGTTTTCTAGTAACAGTCATTTCCCCTTTTAAAACGGAAACGGCCTTTTCTGTTAATTTTAAAATAGGAAACTGACCGTCAGTTGGGGATAAATATTTTTCAGCTGTTAGATAATCAATCAATTGAGTAACTTCTTTTTGTGGTACACCTTTCATCAAGCCATAGGTTGAAAGGTTTTCAAAGTGCCATTGAGTAACTTTTTTATCTTTAGATCCTGTCAGTACTTTCATGATAAGGGATTTTCCATAAGTTTCACCCATTCGCTTAACACAAGATAATACTTTTTGAGTCTCTAAAGTTATATCCGTTGCTTCACGATCATCTAAACAATTGCTACATCTGCCACAATCATCACAGTTGTCTCCAAAATATTCAACAATATACCGTTGCAAACAAATTTGAGTAGAACCATATTGAGCCATTTCTCTTAATTTACGATATTCCTGATTCTTTAATTCTTCATTTAATTCGGATTGATCGATAAAGAATTTTTGAATTTGCATATCTTGCGGAGAAAATAACAAGATAGCATCACTTGGCAAGCCATCTCTACCCGCACGTCCTGCTTCTTGGTAATAGGCTTCAATATTTTTAGGAATCTGGTAATGAATAACAAATCGCACATTACTCTTATCGATGCCCATGCCAAATGCATTTGTCGCCACCATTACTGTTACTTCATCATAAAGAAACTTTTCTTGCCAACTGTTGCGCTCATCTTCCTTTAACCCACCGTGGTATTTGCCAGCTTTGATTTTTTTAGCATTCAGCAATTCATAAATGCGTTCCACTTCTTTTCGTGTACTAGCGTAAACAATTCCTGATTGACCTTTGTTCACTGTTAAATAATCTAATAAATAACGATTGCGCTCCTGACCTTTTACCACTTGAAAAGCAAGATTATCCCGTTCAAATCCTGTTTTAACGCTATTATCTGTATCGATACCTAACAAATTTATAATATCATTAGAAACGACCGGAGTCGCTGTAGCAGTCAAAGCTAATACGATTGGTCGATAATCCAATTGTTGAATAGATTCTCCTAAAGACAGGTAACTTGGTCTAAAATCATGCCCCCATTGTGAAATACAATGAGCTTCATCAATGGCTATCATTGAAATGGTGATTGAGTGCATCAAATAAAAGATTTCTTCTGTTTGAAATCTTTCTGGGGCAACATAAATGAGTTTATAGTCGCCATTGACCGCTTTTTTCAGTCGAACGTTCATCTCAGCAGCTGTTAAGGTACTATTCAAGTAAGTTGCTGGTATTCCTAACTCTGTTAAGGCATCTACTTGGTCTTTCATCAATGAAATAAGCGGTGATACAACAATCGTTACTCCTTCGAACACTAGTGAAGGAATTTGATAACAAAGCGATTTCCCACCACCTGTCGGCATAATAGCTAAGGTATCTTTCCCTTGCAATATTTTTTCGATTACTTCTTTTTGTCCCGTTTTAAATTCAGAAAAACCATAAATTTCTTTAAGTACATGATACGCCTGTGTTAACACTGTAACTCTCCTTTCTTTAGAAATCGCTATGTAAAAAAACAGAAAAATCTTAATCGATTTTTCTGTTTTCCATTAAAAAGTTTCTATTCATAAGCCGTTTACTTCGTACAAACAAAAAACCATCTTGGGCTTTCTTCTGTTATTTCTGATTCGCCAAAATCCGCACTTGCTTCAATTGAAGAAAAACCAGCTTTTGAGAGCATACTTTTGTACTGTTCTAACGAATATGTCCGTTCTTTGTGTGTTTCATCGTAACGGTCATAAAGATCTAATTCTTCATCGTAAACAAAGAAAGTTAAATCATGTTCAACAGAATGGGCTTTTTCTCCCGCATAACTTTTCCATAAAAAACTGATTTCATCTGATTGATCATTATACATGTATCCTGGAAATACCACATCTGTTTGATAGATCGAATGAACATCAAACAAAAACATTCCATTATCCGTTAATACATTATATACTTCCTGAAAAACTTTTAAAACAGCCTCTTCATTAGGCATATAACAAAGTGAATCTGAAAAACAAGTGACCGCTTCATATTGACCAATTTCAGACAAATCCATCATATCTGCTTGAATCAAAGGAAGTTTTACTTGTTCTTTCAGAGCACGCTCACTCGCTAAACTCAACATGTTGTCAGATAGATCTAACCCTGTAACATCGTACCCTCTTTTAGAAAGTGCTACAGCTAAAGCTCCAGTTCCACAAGCAAGTTCCAATACAGTTGGCTTTTTATTTAATAGCTGACTATCAACAAATTCTCCCCAACGATCATAGAGCGTTTCATCCATAATGGCATCATAAACTTGTGCAAATGTTTGATAACTCATTTGTCTTAGACCATTTTAGTGATGTCTACTAATGGAGCATCACCCCATAATTTTTCAAGGTTATAAAATGAACGTTCTGAATAGTGGAAGACATGGACAACTACATCTCCTAGGTCAATTAACAACCATTTAGATGATTCACGACCTTCAACTCTTCTTACATCAATTCCTGCTTCTTCAGCTTTATCAATGATTTCTTCAGCGATAGACTTAACTTGTTTTTCACTATTTCCGTGCATCACAATAAAATAATCTGCTAAAATCGAAATTTTGCTAACATCCATCGCGATGATGTCCTCTGCTCTTTTATCATCTGCTGCCTTTACTACTAATTCTACTAATTCTATACTTTTATTTATCATACTGTTCCTCCTAAGGATTGGCTACCCATTTATTATAAGTAGCAATTGTTTTTGGGTAAATTTTTCTGTTGTTTTCGATCAAATGCTGCAATGTTTGTTTTGTTTCATACCGCACTGCTGCTTGTAAATTTTCTGCCGCAAGCTTACGTGCGTATTCTACACCAGGAAAATCTCTGCCAGGTTCGATATAATCGGCAACGTAAATGACTTGTTCTAAGAGCGACATTTTTTCTGCACCTATTGTGTGATGTTTGATAGCATTTAGAATATCTAGATCAGCAATTCCTAATTCCTGTTTGACTAGAAAGGCACCTAGCAAGCCATGCCAAATATTGCTACCATAATCCAGCAATTCCAAATCAAACTGCTCACGATAAATTAAATCCTGCATCTCTTTGTCACTGCGTTCTTTTGCATAATCATGCGTTAATGCCGCAATACTAGCTGCTTCAATAGAGACATTATATTTTCCTGCTAATTGAATAGCTGCCTGCTCCACACCTAAAACATGCTGAAATCGTTTAAGGCTCATTTGGCTTTTAACAGCTTGAATCAATTCATTTCTTGTAAGTGATGTGTAATTTTTTGAATACACAAGTTGAATGAGTTTATTTTCCATTTTGATACAGCCCTTCACGCAGAATGTAGTCTAGCGTTTTTCCGGGAATCAAATAATTTACTGGGCAGTTCATTTCTAAATTTTTACGTAAAGAAGTAGAACTGATATCCATTGAAGGAACATCTACCCAAATAATTGGATAAGGGCTAAACAAGTTGTACCCTGGGCGATTAACTCCCACAAATTCTACTAGCTGGGCTAGCTCTTCTACTTTGTACCATTTAGGTAAATATTCCACCATATCTCCGCCAATAATAAAATAATAGTCTGTATCCGGATTTTCTTCCTTCAATTTTACTATTGTATCATAGGTATAACTTTTTCCACCACGTTCAATTTCAGCTTTTTCAACCTCAAATTTTGGATTTCCTTCGATAGCTAATTCAACCATATGAAGTCGATGTTTCGCATCGATTGCTTTTTTTTCATCTTGGTGTGGTGGATTAGCACTTGGCATAAGATAGATTTTTTCTAGACCCAATTGATGACAAACTTGATCCGCAATGATCAAGTGCCCGATATGAGGAGGGTTAAAAGTCCCTCCAAGGATACCCACTCTTTTTTTAGGTTGGATCTCAATTTCAAGTTCCGTTACTACTTGAGTGTTATTATTAGAAAAAGATTGCCTTTTCAAGCTAATCACCTTTCTTCATATAAATATTATTGAACAAAATTTATTATTTTGCTCTTGGTATTTCCGTAGAAATACGTTGGTATTTTTCTTGATTCGATTTTTTAAATAATACGATTACGCGACCAATGACTTGGACTGCATTACAACCGATTTCTTTTTCAAGAGCATCTGCTACGTCTTGAGCAACTTCGTCTGTATTTTGCAACAAACCAACTTTGATCAATTCTCTTTTTTCTAACGCTTCATTGATTTGAACAATAACTTCTTTATTTAATCCATTTTTCCCAATTTGAAAAATTGGATTTAGATGATGTGCCTTACTTCTTAAAAAACGTTTTTGCTTACCAGTTAAATTCATTTTATACACTCCATTAAGATCTGATTGATCTATTCTACTTTATTTGTATTTATATTAGAGATTTCCGAATAAGGACATCTATACCTTTTGGCGCCCATCCAGCTACGACACAGCCAGGTTCATTGACAGTTACCCAACCCAGTCCAGCAAAAACGATATCGGATTTTTCTTTAACCGAAAATTCAAAACGAACCAATTCAGGGAAGTTTTCAATTTCATTTTCGCGAGGAGGTTGCAATAATTTCCCAACTTGTTTTTGGTACAATTCATCTGCTTTTTCTAGTTTTGTACGGTGAATAAGCAAATCATTTGAAGTGAAACAAGTGAACGAATGTCTGCCTCCTTTTAAATAATCAAAACGAGCTACTCCACCGAAAAATAACGTTTGGCCTTCGTTTAATTGATAAACGATTGGTTTGATTTCTTTTTTAGGCGCAATCAATTTTAAATCTTTGTCTCCCAAAACATGAGCCATTTGATGACGATGAATAATTCCTGGTGTGTCAATTAAAAATTTGCCATCATCTAACGGAATTTCTATCCGATCAAGTGTTGTTCCAGGAAATTGAGAAGTTGTAATTAGGTCTTGTACACCAGCAGTTGACTTAATAATTTGATTGATTAATGTTGATTTACCAACATTTGTTACACCAACTACAAAGACATTTCGTCCTTTACGGTGTTTTTCAATCGTATCTAGTAATACTTCCATTTCAGCAGGCTTCATAGCACTAGTTAACAACACATCTTCCGGTCTTAAACCTTCCTCATGAGCTCGTTCACGTAACCATTGTGTCATTTTACCGCGTTTTAATGATTTAGGAAGTAAATCTACCTTATTTCCAACTAACAATACTGGGTTTTTCCCTACAAAGCGGTGCAAACCAGGTATTAAGCTCCCATTAAAATCAAAAATATCAATAACATTAACGATCAATGCGTCTTCTGAACCAAGTTCATTTAGCAACTTCAAGAAATCATCGTCTGTCAATTGAACATCTTGAATTTCATTATAATGGCGCAATCTAAAACAACGTTGACAATATATTTCGCCTTTTTCTTGTCCTTTTTCTAAGGCTGAAGTTGGTGTGAACCCTACCGCATTCTTGTCAGTTGTTTGAATAATGGCTCCACAGCCGATGCAACGAATCTCTTCTTCATTATTTAATTCTTTTATCGTCATTTATTGACTTCCTCCACCTCATATTTGGATCCTTTTTAATCATGTAATTCATAATATGCAGTTCCATAAAACGATTAAAACGAGTATTCCAAGCATCTGTATCTAGGATAGGTTTTACCAACACGTTACGCATGCCCGCAAGGTTTGCTCCCCAGATATCCGTCATAATTTGATCTCCTACCATAATAATTTCATCAGTAGAAAGATTTAATTTTTCGCTTGCTCTCTTAAACCCAATTGTTGTAGGTTTTAAAGCTCGAGAAACGTAGTCTAAATGCAACACTTTTGCAACGCGTTCTACACGTGTTGCTTTGTTATTAGAAAGAATTACAACGGGTATGCCCGCTTCTTTCATTACGTTAATCCATTCAATTAACTCTTCGGTCCCATCGGGGTTATTCCAGGCAATCAAGGTATTGTCCAAGTCGGCTAAGATAGCTTTTATATTTTGCTCTTTCAACTGTTCCGGTGTGATATGGTAAATAGCTTCTACCATATAAGTCGGCTTAAATATCGTTAACATTTTTTCTCCCTACTCACTAAAAGAGGAGTACCTCTTACAGTACTCCTCTAGTTTACTATTTTCTTAATTATACGCCAAATTATTAAAAAAACAATCATTACCGGTCTTTTTTAGGCTAATTCTCATGTGACCGCTGTATTTAATTTCTGAGTGAAACAACTGTACTTTTTTTAGTAGTCATTTGTTTGTAAAAAAACTTCATGCAGTTTATTCAAGGCTAGTTTCAATTTTTTTTCTTCAATTAATATCCAGATGGTCGTATAACTATCTGCCGATTGATAGATGGGTATCTGTAATTCTGACATTGCCGTAACAATTTTAGCTGTTACACCCGGAACACCTGTTATACCTGCACCTACAATAGCAACTTTCGCACAATTTTCGTGGGTTGCAAAAGTGACATTTTGATCATTAAGCAATTGTTTTGCTTTTTCAGAAATGGCTTGAGGAAGCGTAAAAACAATTTTCCCAGGAAATATATTAATGAAATCTAAACTAAAACCCGATTGAGCTAATAAATTAAACAATGATTCCTGAAGTGCTTCAGTTGTTTCAATTGTAAATTGGACTAAATGAGGCACATGTGCAATTCCAGTCACTAAACGTTGTGGCACACTTTGCATTTCTGAATTTGTAATCAAAGTCCCCATATCCGTTACCGGTTGATAAGTAGAGCGGATGCGAACAGGTATACCGGCTTGTTGTGCAATCTCAACGGCTCTCGGATCGATAACTTTCGCTCCTTCATGTGCCATATTGCTGACTTCATTGTAACTCACAACTTGTAAAAACTGTGCTTTTTCCACTAATCGCGGATCTGCTGTCATCATTCCAGAAACATCTGTAAAGATATCAATACACTCCGCTTCAAAGGCAGCACCTAGTAAAGCTGCTGTCGTGTCGCTGCCTCCGCGTCCAATAGTTGTTATATTTCCATGCTCACTTATTCCCTGAAACCCTGCTACGACTACAACATCATTTATTTTCAAATACTCGTAAATTAAAGAAGTATTAACTTTTTGTACTTTTGCCTGTCCAAAGTCTTCATTAGTCAGTATGCCCGCACTTTGTCCAGTCAATCCTGTGGCATGAATACCATTTTTTTTCAATTGATTTGTAAAGACGGCTGTAGATATCGTCTCTCCAACAGACAACAACATGTCCCGCTCTCTTAAGTCTAAATAACTTTTTTCTCCATCAACCATCGCTAAAAGAGAATCTGTTGCGTATGGATCACCCATTCTTCCAATTGCTGAAACAACCACTATTACTTTATAGCCTAACGAAACAGCATGTATGATGTGTTTTTCTGCCGCTAATCGACTTTCTTCGTCTTTAACTGATGTACCGCCAAATTTTTGAATTAAAATTTTCATTATTTACCATCCTTTGAAACGACTTATCTGTAAAAAATCGTTACTGTCTAATTGCTTATTAAAATAAACTAGTTTCATTTAGTATTTCTGCTCTATTATAGCGAAGACATTCTTTAGATTCAATTATCTTACAAATTTTAATAGAACTATTTAGTTGTTTTTTTGCTATACTACTTAGTGTTGGACTAGTAAATAAAAATATCATCCACTACGTTACCATTAGTCTAGAAACTATTAAAAGGAGTTTATTATTATGTATTTAAAAGAAGTTTGTTTAGAAAATTATACCTCTCTTCCTAAAGCCATTGCGCAAGGAGCAACAAGAATAGAACTATGTGACTACTTAGCCAGTGGTGGAACAACTGTCAGTAAAGGGGTTATGCATGAAGCAGCTGCTTATTGTGCTGAAAAAATGATTCCATTAATGGCCATCATTCGTCCTCGTGCGGGTAATTTCAATTACAATGACAGCGAATTAAAAATTATGGGGTATGATATTATTGAAGCTCGCAATTTGGGATTAGATGGAATTGTATTCGGTTGTTTAACAGCTGAAAATTGGATTGATGAAGATGCAATGGAACAATTATTAGAAGAAGCTTATGGATTGCAAGCTACTTTTCATATGGCTTTCGATATGATTCCAGTTGAAAAACAGTTTGACGCAATTGATTGGCTAGCAGAACATGGTGTACAAAGAATTTTGACTCACGGTGGAGATCTGAGTTTCCCAATTGAAGAAACACTTCCACACCTTAAAGAATTAGTCGATTATGCACAAGATCGTATCCTTATTCTTCCTGGCGGAGGTATTACTAACGAAAATGCGGATTCTATCCAAAAATATCTTGGCGTTTCAGAATTACATGGGTCAAAAATTGTGGGCGAACTTTAAGAACGTATTTTAGCATAAACTGTTATATAGAGAAAAGAGGCTAGGAAAAAAATCCTAGCCTCTTTTCTTATTTAATTCTGTACGCGTAGACCCTCTCGTTCAACATTAAACTGTTGAACAGTTGCATCTACAAATGTCTCTGTTAACAACTGTTTTAGTTTTTCTAATCTAGAGTGCGGTACTAAAATTAAAACGGTTGAACCAGCACCACTTAAAAAAGTTGCATAGGCTCCATTTTTTTTTGCTAAACTACGAATTTCAGGTAAATGAGGTACCAAATCTTTCCGGTATGTCTCATGCCATAAATCATTTTCCATCATCTCACCTGCTAATTTCAAATCATGAGCTAAAACCGCTGATATCATAACATTACTGATAGAACTAGCTTGAACAGCTTGTGAATAAGACAATTCTTTTGGCAGTACATCACGGCTTTCGGTTGTTAATAATTCATGATTTGGAATAACAGCTATTATACCCGTATCCGGAAAAACGTGTTTCATTGCAAAAACACTATCGTTAATTTTAGTTGCTACCACAAAATCTCCAAGTATAGCTGGTGCAGCATTATCTGGATGCCCCTCTAAGTTAGAAGCTATTGTCACTTTTTCTTTGTCATTTAGTTTTAATTCAGCCAACTGGTTTGCTAGTTCGATTCCCGCAATAATAGCAGCTGAGCTACTTCCTAATCCACGCGTTGCCGGTATCTCACTATTCATCCATAATTCTCTAGGATGAATAGTCGGAGCAAGAGAAAGAGCCGTTTGAATAATAAGATTTGTTTCATCCTTTGGAATACTTACTCCAAGGGTATGATGAATCACCCACTTTTCAACTTCGCCCCCTATTTCTAACGTTAGATAAAGATTTAGCGCTAACCCACATGAATCAAAACCAGGACCTAAGTTTGAAGTTGTCCCTGGTACAATTATCTTCATAACTTTTCAACACCTGCTTGCAAATGTTTTTTCATATCTTCTAAATCATCCATTTTTGAAATTGGAATAGTTGTTACTTCAAGCGCTGTATCTGGATCTTTCAATCCATTTCCAGTAAATACACAAACAACGGTTTCATCTTTTTTAATCGCTCCACTTTTGATATCTTTAATTACTCCAGCTAATGAAGCTGCTGAACCAGGTTCAACAAATACGCCATCCATTGCGGCTACTTTTCGATAAGCATGAATAATCTCATCATCTGTAACAGAATCTATCTTCCCTTTAGATTCATCTCGAGCATTTTCAGCTAATGTCCAACTAGCTGGATTACCAATTCTTATAGCAGTTGCAATCGTTTCAGGAGCTTCAATAATTTTTCCCTGAACAATAGCTGCAGCTCCTTCTGCTTCGTAACCATGCATTCTTGGCAGACCTGTTTGGTACAATTCATGCCATTCTTTAAACCCTTTCCAATAAGCGGTAATGTTCCCGGCATTCCCAACTGGAATAGCTAATACGTCTGGAGCTTTCCCCAGATCTTCACAAATCTCAAAAGCAGCTGTTTTTTGCCCTTCAATTCGATAAGGATTTACTGAATTGACTAAAGTAACAGCTTCCGTTTCCGCTAACTTCCTTACTGATTTTAAAGCTTGATCAAAGTTCCCTTGGATTGAAATAATATCTGCTCCATACATAACGGCTTGAGCTAACTTACCTAGAGCAATTTTCCCATCTGGAATAACAATATAAGCTTTTAATCCGGCACGTGCTGCATATGCAGCCGCTGCAGCACTAGTATTTCCAGTAGAAGCACAAATGATTGCCTTTGCCCCTTCTTCTTTTGCTTTAGCAACTGCCATGACCATTCCGCGATCTTTAAATGAGCCTGTAGGATTCAGCCCTTCATACTTTCCATAGAGTGTGACACCTAGCACTTTGGAAAGATTTGGTAATGGAATCAAAGGCGTATTTCCTTCATAAAGAGAAATCATTGGCGTTTTATCCGTTATCGGTAATAAATTTTTATATTTTTCAAGCAATCCTTGATACATTATTTCCCCTCCATTACTTTAAAACAAACAAGTAAATTCATTTCATTCACATCTTTAAGTACACTAACTAGTTCTTTTTGCTGAGCTTTAGTTATTTTATGTGTCACAATCACTACTTTTGCCATATCACTTGAAAGAGGTTGTTGAATAATCTGGTCAAAACCAATATCAAATTGACTAAATAGTTTTGTTAATGCTAAAAATTGCCCTGTCTTATCTTGCATTTCAATCGCAATGTAGTATTTATCACTTACTTCTGAATCCTCTGCAAGTCTTGTTTCATGTTGATAAGAACTAAATACATTTCCACTCGTACCTAAACGAATGTTTTTAGCTACTGTGATTACATCACTGACAACACTGTTAGCAGTTGGCAATTCTCCAGCTCCAGGCCCATAATACATTGTTTCACCAACTGCTGCTCCTACCACAACAACA
Source organism: Carnobacterium sp. AT7 (assembly GCF_000171855.1). Taxonomy (NCBI): domain Bacteria; kingdom Bacillati; phylum Bacillota; class Bacilli; order Lactobacillales; family Carnobacteriaceae; genus Carnobacterium; species Carnobacterium sp. AT7. Next base: position 32,637 of record NZ_ABHH01000011.1, read on the forward strand.
GCATTGTTCTCATTTTGGACGCTTGCTAAGGGATGATTGATTGGCACTAATATTGGACCAACGTCTACACTAATCTTATTTCCAAATTGAATCGCCGAGCCGATTAATTTGATTTTATACCCTAATTTTTCTGCCATTTCAATATCTTTTTGCTGTAAGTTACGAATTCCTTTTGTCTCAATCTGATCTACTTCTACATTCATCCCAAAAGCTAAGCGCGTCAAGATGACCATTTTACGAGCTGCATCTATACCATCTACATCATTGGTTGGGTCGCTTTCAGCAAAACCGAGTTCCTGAGCTTCTTTTAAAGCTAGCTCATAAGATTTTCTTTCATTTGTCATTTTTGACAAGATAAAATTCGTCGTTCCATTAACAATGCCAAAAACTTTTTGGATTTCATCAGAAGCTAAACTATCTACTATTGTGCGTAATATTGGGATTCCACCAGCAACACTAGCCTCATAATATAGATCACAATGATTTTCTTTTGCCAGGGCAACTAGTTCATTGCCATGTAAGGCAATTAAATCTTTATTTGCTGTAACAACATGTTTTCCAGCTGCTAATGCTTTTTTAATATACTCTTTCGCATTATCAATACTTCCCATGACTTCTACAACAATATCTATTTCAGGATCATTGACAATCTCATTAGCATCAAGCGTTAATTCAACTCCTTCAGCAATTGAACCACGATTTTTTTCTATATCACGTACTAGAACTTTTTTTACTTTTAAGGATACTCCAGTGACTTGATTTAATTTTGGCTCATGATGTTTCAAGATACGTAAAACGCCACTTCCAACTGTTCCAAAACCTAGAATACCTATTTGCAATTGGTTTTTCATACTTATGCTCCTTCTATATAGTTTATTTCAGTTCATGATTTATATGAGTTTTTAGCAATTTATTTTTCATTTTTTTTTAACTATTGGTATTACCAGTATAACGAATTTCAAAAAAAATACTAGTTAGAAAAATACAAAAAAAGATGGATGAAAAAAATTCTTTTTAGAATTTTTTTCATCCATCTTTAATAGGTGTTTTTTTTTACGATTAAATGGCTATATTAATCTTGAAGTAATTCAAATATTTCCATAGCAACTAAGTCTACATCATCAAATTGATATACTTGTTGAGTAGATGTTTCTAATAGTTCAAATGTTTCGGTTTTTGCATCATACGTAATAACACAACGTTCGTTTCCTTCTTTTTCAAATCGACGAACTTGAACTTCACTTTCTGTATCTTCTAGCATAGCTTCCAATCGGCGAATAATTCCTACTAATTGTGAAGTTGTCATAGTTTCGTGCCCCTTTCAAACTTAACTCATTAATCATTCTACCAGAATTTTATACAAAAGACAGTAAACTCACTCTATTTTCATAAAAAAATAATCTTTATCCCAAAAAAAATGAATTTCCTAAAGAACTTGTGTTAATATAATTGCAATACATAATTCAAAAGGGGGCGCAAAAAGTTATGAATCCATTAGTTAATCAGTTTAATAATCAAACGTACAAAATTGAAATTTCAGACATCCGAAAATTTGATGAACGTGTGTCACCCATTCAAGATATTCTTAAATTAACTTTAGGCGAACCTGATTTCAATACTCCGAGTCATATTAAAATGGCTGCTATTGAAGCCATCAACAACAATGAGTCACATTACACAGGTACATCTGGTGATAGTCAATTACGTGAAGCTGCTTCAGCTTTTATTCAAAAAAAATATAACCTCTCTTATGATCCACAAAAAGAAGTATTAGTCACTGTTGGCGCTACTGAAGCCATTTCTGCATCCTTAGTGTCTATTTTAAATCCTGGCGATAAAATACTAGTTCCCTCGCCTATTTTCCCTGGTTACGAACCATTGATTACATTGAGCCAAGCAACGCCTATTTTCATTGATACGAGTATAAATGGCTTTGTGTTGACGCCTCAGATGATTGAGGACGCAATGGAAGAGCATGGTGCAAGTGTAAAAGCCATCATTTTAAATTACCCCAATAATCCGACTGGAGTAACTTACACTCGAGCAGAAATAAAAGCTCTTGCTGAAACCATAAAAAAATACCCTATCTTTGCTATAAGTGATGAAATTTATAGTGAATTAACGTATGATGTTGAACATGTCTCAATTGCTGAATATATAAGAAATCAAACGATTTTAATTAATGGGCTTTCAAAATCGCATGCAATGACTGGATGGAGAATTGGTTTTATTTATGCTCCAAAAGAACTCACTGCACAAATAATTAAAGTTCATCAATATCTTGTCACATGTGCCACTTCTATTTCTCAAAAAGCAGCGTTAGCAGCTTTGACCGTTGGGATAGACGATGCTCTTCCGATGAAAAAAGAATACCATAAAAGAAGAGATTATCTTTTTGAAGAGTTGACTCAATTAGGTTTTGAAGTCGCTCGACCAAATGGTGCTTTTTATCTCTTCGCAAAAATTCCGCAAGAGCATATACAAAATAGTATGGCATTTTGCATTGATTTAGCTGAAAAAAATAAACTAGCAGTAATTCCAGGTTCTGCTTTTGGAAGTGCTGGTGAAGGATACATTCGTATAAGTTATGCTGCGAGCATGGAAAAATTAGTGACAGCTGTTGAACGGTTGACCAGTTATATCAAGACTAACCATTCTGTTTTGTAAATCTATCCTTCTAAACTAAAACGGCTCTTCGTAAAATAGTGTGGCTGCTTCTAAAAATTATTTCGGAATAGACGTATTTGCTTGTAAGAGCCCTGGTACCGTCTTAAGCCTAAACTAAATTCATCTATCCATACTAAAAAGTATAGAGCCACTAAAACAAGCAGAAATGAAATTTATCTAATTTCATTTCTGCTTGTTTTTAGTTTTTTACTATTTTCCTTCTGGCCACCATAATTTAATGATCGCTTGCGTTCCATCGTTTTCAAAACCATTTTGTGCCAGCTCTTCATATAATTGTTTGGCTAAACGTGTAGATGGTAAATCTACAGAAAGTTTTTCAGCTTCATCTAATGCAATTTTCAAATCTTTGATAAAATGTTTTACAAAAAAGCCTGCTGTATAATCTTCTTTAAGGATTCTTGGTGCATAATTTGATAAAGACCAGTTTTGAGCACTACCTCCGCCAACGGTATCTAATACTTTTTCAAGATTTAAATTCGCCGCTTTGGCATATACCAATAATTCTGCCATTCCCATCATCGTTCCAGCAATCATGATTTGATTAGCCATTTTTGTATGTTGCCCGCTACCAGCTTTCCCTTGCAGGTTTACTTTAGCAGCAAATAATTCAAAAACAGGTTTTACTTTATCAAAAGTACGTTCTTCTCCACCGACCATAACAGTCAACGTTCCATTTTTAGCTCCTAAGTCTCCTCCAGAAACTGGTGCATCTAGAACTTCAATCCCTCTTTCTTTTCCTTCATCGTACAGTTTTTTAGCTAATGTTGGTGTACTAGTTGTCATATCCACTAAGATGTGTTTTTCAGTAGCAGTTTTAAAAATACCATTTTCACCAAAGTAGCTTTCTTCAACATCTTTTGGGTACCCTACTATTGTAAATACAATATCGCTACTTTCAGTTACTTCAGCTGGTGAGTCTGCCCATTTTGCTCCTAAACGAATCAATTCGTCAGCCTTACTTTTTGTGCGATTGTATACTGTAACTGAATAGTCAGCTGTTAACAAATGTTTTACGATTGAAGAACCCATTACCCCAGTTCCAATAAATCCAATAGTTTTTTTCATTAATATCCTCTCCTTATGTTCAACATACCTCTAGTATATCAGTTCTTGCAAATAGAACGCATTTATTTAATAAAAAACTCGCTAAAAAAAACACAAGAATCAATTGATTCTTGCGTCTCTTTGTTTTTATTTAGTATACGTTTTAACAAGTTCTGCAACTTCATCAGCAGTATCACAATCATTGATTGCTTTATCAGCTAATTCAGCCATTTGTTTTGTATCCAAACGTTTCATTAGACTACGTGTTTTAAGAATACTTGAAGCACTCATAGAAAATTCGTCTAATCCTAATCCTACAAGAAGCGGTACAGCCGTTTGATCTCCAGCCATTTCTCCACACATGCCAGTCCATTTTCCTTCTTTATGAGAAGCATCAATTACATTTTTAATTAAACGTAAAATTGATGGGTTATATGGTTGGTAAAGGTAAGAAACGCGTTCGTTCATGCGGTCAGCAGCCATTGTATATTGAATCAAGTCATTAGTACCAATACTGAAGAAATCAACTTCTTTAGCAAATTTATCTGCAATAACAGCAGCAGCAGGGATTTCAATCATAATACCAACTTCGATATTTTCTGAAACTTCCACGCCTTCACTTACTAATTTTGCTTTTTCTTCCATAAGCATTCCTTTAGCTTGACGGAACTCTTGTAAAGTTGCAATCATTGGGAACATAATACGTAATTGTCCAAAAACAGACGCACGTAATAATGCACGTAATTGTGTTCTAAACATATCCGGTTGTGCTAAACAAATACGAATTGCACGGTATCCTAAGAATGGATTCATTTCATGTGGCAATGTTAGGTAAGGCAATTCTTTGTCTCCGCCAATATCCATTGTACGAACAACAACAGCTTTACCTTCCATACCTTCTAAAACTTCTTTATAAGCTTTAAATTGATCTTCCTCAGAAGGAAAATCAGGAGAGTCCATATAAAGGAATTCTGTACGGTATAGTCCAACAGCTTCTCCACCGTTGTTTTTTACTCCTACTAAATCTTTAGGAGTACCAATATTTGCAGCTAGTTCGATATGCTTGCCATCTGCAGTTATTGTTTTTTCATTTTTCAATTTGTCCCACTCAGCTTTTTGATCTGCAAAAGCTTGCGCTTTTGTTTCATAAGTTTCAACATCAGATGCTTCAGGATGAACGATTACATCGCCTTCTAAACCATCAATGATGATAAGATCTCCTTCTTTAACTAAAGAAGTAATATCTTTCGTTCCTACGATTGCAGGAATTTCTAACGAACGAGCCATAATAGCTGAATGTGAAGTGCGTCCACCAATGTCAGTAACAAAGGCTTTTACAAATTCACGATTTAATTGAGCTGTATCACTTGGTGTTAAGTCATGTGCAACTACAATTACTTCTTCATCAATCATTGAAGGATTAGGAAGTTTGACACCTAATAAGTGACTCAACACTCGTTTAGTAACATCCTTGATATCAGAAGCACGTTCACGCATGTAAGGATTGTCTTCCATGGCTTCAAACATACCGATAAACATATCTGTTACTTCTTTCAATGCACTCTCTGCATTGATTTTGTTATCATTAATAGAGCTTTCAATGCTCCCGATTAATTCTGGGTCAGATAAAACCATTAAATGCGCATCAAAAACTTGAGCTTCTTCTTCTCCTAAAGATTGAGCTGCTTTAGTTCGAATAATCTCAAGTTCTTTTGATGCCTCTTTTAATGCCGATTTTAACCGGTCAATCTCTGAGTCAGAGTTCTCAACTGAAATTTTGTTGAAAGTTAAATCGGGTTCAGTTAGTAAGTAAGCTCTTGCTACTGCAATACCGTCACTTGCTGCGATCCCATTTAATTTTTCAACCATTATTCAGCCAAGCCTTCTTTCTTCATTGTTTCTTCGATTCCAGCAAGAGCTTCAGCTTCATCAGAACCGTCAGCAGAAATAACAACATCAGCACCTTGGCCAACACCTAGAGACATAACGCCCATGATTGATTTTAAGTTAACAGATTTACCTTTATATTCTAAGTTAATATCTGAGCTATATTTGCTTGCTGTTTGTACTAGCAATGTTGCTGGACGTGCATGGATACCTGTTTCAGCTATTACGTGAAATTCGCGTTTTTCCATAATTAAAAATCCCCTTTAATATATATTATTTTTGAGAACTACATCCAGTTTAAACTGTCAATTACATTCTTTCCAGCAAAAACATTCGATACAGCCCTTACAACTTATAAGACTACCATTTTTTTACTATTTAAACAACTATTTTCTCCAAATTGCCTCTACAACTTTTTACTTTGACCTATACCGATAAATAATATTTCCGTTATGCAAAGCCTCACCAACGATAGATTCTTTCTCTTCATGATTAATCCAAATTTCTCGAAACGTCATAAAATCTTTTTTTTCAATCATTAGGCTATCTATAGTTCCTTGGATCAGTTCTTTTAGTTGATTTTGTAATTCTTCTTTGGTCATAATTAAACCTTCCTTTACTATTAGTTTACAAATTCAATCATAAATAATTTGAGCTAAAAAAGCAAAAAAAAATAGTATCAATTACTTGAATGTCAAAATAGGTCAGTGTATAATAGTAACCAGAAAGGTCAGTAATGGTCAACTAAGACTTAACTGTACCTACTTTACTAACCTATTAAATGAAAGGTTGTGTTAAAATGTTCTGTCAAAATTGCAATCAACGTGAAGCAACTATCCATTTATATACCAATATGAATGGCCAAAAAGGTCAATTAGATGTTTGTCAAAACTGTTATCAACTTATTAAAGATAGTCAAAACCGAGGCGAAATCAAAAACAACCGCACACCGCAAGACCCTTTTGGTTTTGGCAATTTAGATCAATTTTTCCGTTCTATGCAAAATGCTCAAAATAATAATAACCAACAAAGTAACTCTAATACCCCTCCTACTCAAAATGGAGCTGGCGGACAACCACCTATTAATAAGAAGCCTGGACTTTTAGGCGAGTTTGGAACAAATTTAACAGAATTAGCACGGACTGGTGCGATAGATCCTGTTATCGGACGAGACAAAGAAATTGAACGCGTAATTGAGATTTTAAATCGCCGCACTAAAAATAATCCTGTCTTAACAGGTGAACCTGGTGTTGGTAAAACAGCTGTTGTAGAAGGTTTAGCCCAAAAAATTGTAGACGGAGATGTACCGCAAAAACTATTAGGCAAAGATGTTATTCGATTAGATGTTGCTTCTTTAGTTCAAGGTACAGGCATTCGTGGTCAATTTGAAGAACGCATGCAACAATTGATGGATGAATTAAAGAAAAATCCACAAATTATTTTATTTATTGACGAAGTTCACGAAATTGTTGGAGCCGGAAGTGCAGAAGGCAGTATGGATGCAGGCAATATGCTTAAGCCAGCACTCGCTCGTGGTGAATTGCAAATGGTTGGAGCAACAACCTTAAGAGAATATCGTACAATTGAAAAAGATGCTGCTTTAGAACGCCGGATGCAACCCGTTCGAGTTAGTGAACCTTCTGTAGACGAAACGATTACTATTCTCAAAGGTCTTCAAAAGAAATATGAAGATTATCATCATGTTCATTATACTGATGAAGCAATTACAAGTGCTGTAACTTTATCGAATCGTTACATTCAAGACCGCTTTCTACCTGACAAAGCAATCGATTTGTTAGATGAAACGGGTTCTAAGAAAAACTTAACCATACAAGTAGTGGATCCGAAACAAATAGAAGATAAAATTGCAGAAGCTGCTCAACAAAAACAGGCCGCTTTACAACAAGAAGATTATGAAAAAGCGGCTTTTTACCGTGATCAAGCTAAAAAATTCTCTGATATGAGAGATCAACAAAGCCCAGATTCAGATGAGCCTATCGTAACCGAAAAAGATATGATTGAAATTATTGAAAGAAAAACTAACATTCCAGTAGGTGAATTAAAAGAAAAAGAACAAGAACAGTTGCGTAATCTAGGTCATGATCTTAAAAAACATGTTATTGGACAAGACGAAGCAATCGATAAAGTTTCTAGAGCTATTCGCAGAAGCCGGATTGGTTTTAATAATAAAAGCCGCCCAATTGGTTCTTTCCTTTTCGTTGGTCCTACCGGTGTCGGAAAAACTGAATTAGCTAAACAACTAGCACTGGAACTATTTGGAAACAAAGAAGCTTATATTCGTTTTGATATGAGTGAGTATATGGAAAAACACAGTGTTTCTAAATTAATCGGTTCTCCTCCTGGATATGTCGGTTATGACGAAGCGGGTCAACTGACCGAAAAAGTACGCCACAATCCTTACAGCATTATTTTATTAGATGAAATTGAAAAAGCTCATCCTGATGTGCTTCATATGTTTTTACAAATTCTAGATGATGGTAGATTAACGGATGCTCAAGGTCGTACTGTCAGCTTTAAAGATACAATTATCATTATGACAAGCAATGCGGGTACAGGAACAGTAGAAGCAAGCGTAGGCTTTGGCGCAACCACTTCTGGTACTCAAAATTCTGTATTAAATCACTTAACAGATTACTTTAAGCCAGAATTTATTAATCGTTTTGACGGAATTGTTGAATTCAATTCTCTTACAAAAGAAAACTTATTGTTTATCGTTGATTTATTGATAAAAGATGTAAATGATATGCTTGAAAATCAAGGCATCACTATCGAAGTAACGCAATCTGCTAAAGAAAAATTAGCTGAATTAGGGTACGATCCAAAATTGGGTGCTCGTCCTTTACGTCGTGTCATTCAAGAACAAATAGAAGATCGTATCGCTGACTTCTATCTTGATTACCCTTCTGTAAAAGAATTAATTGCAAAAACTGATCATGAAGGATTGATTGTTGTAGAAGCAAAAGAGGTTATCTTAGCAGAATCCACTTCTGAATCAGTTGAAGAATCAGATGCTAAAGATTAGCTTTTTAACGAACTAATTTTAACCTAAAAAAAGCAGCTCGCAATCATTATGATTGCGAGCTGCTTTTTTGAATAGACTACTGATTAGACAACCTTTAAAACAAGTTAGCCTATAATAATTTTTTCAGTCGGATAATGATAATTCTTATCTTCTTTATGTTTTGGAACTAACAACATCACCATGTACAACATTCCTATTCTTCCTACAAACATTAAAATAATAATAATTAGTTTTCCTAACACTGTTAGTGTTGGTGTTATGCCTAACGACAATCCTGTTGTCCCAAATGCAGAGGTCACTTCTACAATCAAAGTAATTAGTTCGTGCGATTCACTGACACTCAAGACCAGTATACTAATCATGCATAACGTCATAGATAATATGAAAACAGCAATCGATTTTTGAACATCATCTCGACCAATTCTCCGTCTAAATAAAGCGACTTGATCGTGTCCCCTAATAAAAGAAATTAAGTAAACAACGACAATAGCTAATGTTGTTGTTCGTATTCCTCCACCTACAGAACTAGGACTTGCTCCGATAAACATTAAGATAGAAAATAGTAACAATGTCCCTTCACTAAAATTACCGAGCGAGGTTGTCATTAGTCCTGCATTTCTCGTTGTAACCGAATAGAAAAAAGAATAAAAGGCACTCTCAGTAAAAGTCATCCCTTTAAAAAATTGATTATACTCTAAAAGCCAAATACAAAGTGCTCCCCCGAATAATAAAATAAAAAAGGAAGAAACGGTGATTTTACTAAACAATGAAAACCGAAATGGAAGGACTTTTTTGGTTCTACGGTATTGCAAAAAATCTTTAACTTCTAATAATACTGGAAAACCAATCCCTCCTACAACGATTAAAAGCATAATAATTAGTTGAACAAAATAATCGTTATGAAAAGGAATCAACATTTGTCCGGTAAGGTCTACACCCACATTGGCCACTGCTGAAAAGCTTGTAAAAAACCCATGAAATAAAACTTCTTTTAAAGGCCAGTCGGAAAATATATAAAAATATGTGCTCAGAATCACTCCACCCACAAATTCAAAACCAAGAATAATGAGGATGGTCGTGCGTATTAATCGAACAGTACCACTTAATTTTGGCTGATTCATATCTGTCATGATGAGTTGTCGTTGCTTTAACGAAACCTTTTTTCTTCTGATAAGCATAAAAGAAGTGGATATCATCATCACACCTAAACTTCCTAACATAAATAAACACTGTAAAAGAATAATACCAGCAACGTTAAACGTTTCTCCTAAATTTATAGTTGCTAATCCCGTTACACTAACAGTACTCACTGCTGTAAAAATCAAATCAATAAAAGAAATATCAGCTCCTGGATCTCTGAAGATCGGCAAAACTAACAGAATGCTAGCAACTATAACAACCATAAAATAATACAATACAATCAATTGGATTGTTGAAAATCGATTAGAAATTTGTGCTATAAATTTATAAATATTCAAAAAACAACCTCCTTATTATGAATTAAAGCACTCTTTAGTTACTATTTCTTAATATGTAGGATTAAGAAGTAAAATGTTTTGAATTGTTGGGTTTTTAATTATATAATATTTGTAAATGAACGGTAAAAGAAGAGGTGAAAGATTATGAAACTAATAGACGTTACAAATAATCATTCTGAACTTGTAATGGAACAGCTGGGAAATACTGATGCTAATTTTGTAAAGGTTTTTTCTTTAGGACCTACTACAGTCATTTATTCTGGTGCTGCAACACATAAAGACGTTCTTTTACTAAACAAAGTGCGCAATATAAAGAATGCGGAAATCAGCTTTGCAATAGAAAATATTCTTGAAACAACTTTAGATAATGTTGACATTCTACATGCACCACACATTGTTGAGTTATCCATTCCTGTTGAAGACTAATGTTTAAAAGCTTATTAAAGTTATAACTCAACTTTAATGGTAACCATCTTTTATTTCAAGCAATCCTTTAAGATCTTATTTTTTATTATTGATTGATAAGTTTATTTGATGAGTAGAAGTTATTGGTGGCATAGGTTTGTCTGTTTAATAATAAATTTCTTTTGAAACTTTTACTTCATTTGCTAAATAACTAAAAAAAACAAACCATTCTAGATTCAAAATAGAATGGCTTGTTTTTTATTTTTTTTATAACAAGGATGTTAACTCTACATCAGGATACTTATCTGCAAACCAACGCATCGCAAATTGATTTTCAAATAAGAATAGCGGGTTATCAAATCGATCACGTACTAGTAAATTACGGCTTGAAGACATATTTTCGTCCAAATCTTCCGGTCGAATCCAACGAGCAATTTTATTCCCCATAGGTGTCATAACAATTTCAGAATTGTACTCATTTAACATACGGTATTGAAATACTTCAAATTGTAGTTGACCAACTGCTCCAACAATATAATCTTCAGTGTGAAATGTTTTATACAGTTGAATAGCTCCTTCTTGAACCAATTGTTGCACGCCTTTATGGAATGATTTTTGCTTCATTACATTTTTAGCATGTACTTTCATGAACATTTCAGGAGTAAATTGAGGAAGTTTTTCGTATTCCACATTTAATTTACCTTCGAAAATTGTATCGCCAATTTGGAAATTACCTGTATCGTAAAGACCAATAATATCTCCTGCAACAGCATGCTGTACAATCTCGCGGGTTTCAGCCATAAATTGAGTAGAATTCGACAATTTAATTTTTTTATTTGTTCTTGATAATGTTACATCTATTCCACGATCAAATGTTCCTGAACAAATACGCACAAACGCGATTCGATCTCGATGAGCAGGATTCATATTAGCTTGAATTTTAAAAATAAAGCCAGAAAATTCATTAGTCGTTGGTTCAATTTTTTCACCATCAACTGTATCATGAGCTGATGGACTTGGAGCAAAATTGATAAATGTGTTTAAAAATGTCTCTACACCGAAGTTTGTCAATGCTGATCCAAAGAATACCGGTGTCAGTTTACCAGAAGCAATTTTTTCTTCTGAAAATTCATTTCCTGCAACATTCAATAATTCAATATCTTCCAAAGCTTGAGTATATAAGCTTGATTTCTTAATGGGATGATCTCCCTCAATCTCCCCATCTTCATTCAATGGGACGACCTTTTGTCCATTTAAACCATTGATTTCAGGACGATGAACCTCAATAGTTTTATTGTAATTATCATATAGACCTAATAATCCTTTACCCATGCCAATAGGCCAATTCATTGGATAAGAATCAATTTCTAAAACTTCTTCTAACTCTTCTAATAATTCCAACGGCTCTCTGCCATCACGGTCTAATTTGTTGATAAATGTGAATATAGGAATGCCACGCATACGACAAACTTTAAATAATTTTTTTGTCTGAGGCTCAATACCTTTTGCGCTATCAATAACCATTACTGCACTATCAACTGCCATCAATGTACGATACGTATCTTCAGAAAAATCTTCATGTCCTGGTGTATCCAAGATATTGATTCTTTTATCTTTATAATCAAATTGCATAACAGAACTAGTAACAGAAATCCCACGTTGTTTCTCAATTTCCATCCAATCTGATTTAGCAAATTTTCCTGATTTTTTCCCTTTTACCGTACCCGCTTGGCGAATTGCTCCACCAAATAACAACAATTGTTCAGTAATTGTTGTTTTACCAGCATCTGGATGGGAAATAATTGCAAATGTTTTTCGTGACTCTACTTCCTTTTTTAAATAGTCTTCCATTATTTATCCCTCATTTAAGTCTTTTTATTTACTCTGATTCACTTGTCTCAATATCCTTAGTCAATAACGCCCTTAATAAGGGCAGCTTATATCATTAACCCAATTATTATAGCATATTTAGTAGGGTATTTTATACCCTATTCGCTATTTATTAAATCCGTATTCTTTAACATACCCTTTAACGGACCAAATATTCACTTCTGCTGCACTAGCTTTTTGTTCGGCTTTTTCAAGTCTCCCTAAGTAAAGCTCATCTCCATTTTCATATCCTACGCGTGCTAAACCTTCTTCAACCAATACTTCTTGTACTAATTCTCCATCAGCGTAAAGGTACGCTAGCACTCTTTCATAATCATCCACCTTCTCATGAGATGGGTCATATTCTATCGCTAACTCTTTTCCTTTCAAAAAATTTGTCAAGAAACTCTTTGCTTCTACACCATATGGCTGTGCAGATCCTGTTTTTGTTGTGCTACTTTCTGGAGTATCGATCAGAAGTAACCGTAATTTTTTTTCTTCGTTGTTTTCAGTAAATACTATTGTATCGCCATCTATCACTCTCTCAAGTTCAACTGCCACTTGATCATTTGTTATAGTAGTAGATTTTTCCTCTTCTTGGTCTATAACATATGATCCCGTAAAGAAAAGAACTATAGCAATGATACCCGAAATAATTTTTTTATTTAGTTTCATCTTTTTTCCTCCTATTCATTTACCTAAAAAAGGATCTGAGAAAGAAATCTCAGATCCTTTTTTTCCATTTTATTATGAATCATTGTACCTATCAAGTCCAACTAATAAACTTTATTCAGCTGAATTATTTAGCTAATTGGTCTTCTTGTTCACAAGCAGCTTGAGCTAAAATATTCAAGTAGTTCCAAGGACGGTCAAAATAAGGTTGGAAGAAGAAATCAACATAAGCAAGATCTTCAATCGTCATTTTATTTTGAATTGCTAATGATAGTGTATTAGCAGAAGCTGTCACATCATATTTAGACATAATTTGTCCACCAACGATGCGGTTTGTGCCTACTTCATAAACTAATTTCATAAAGACTTCTTCAGTTGTTGGCATAAATTCTGGACGGTAGTTGTCTTTAACGAAAACTGCGCGAACATCTAAACCAAAGTGTGCAGCACTATTTACATTTACCCCAGTTGAACCAATGTTATATCCAAACAAGTAAAGGCCTGAAGTCGATTGTGTTCCTCTGTATCTTACTTTAGGTTCAATGATGTTTTTCCCTACTAAAGTACCCATACGAACAGCATTCGTTGCTAAAGGAATATAAGCAGCACCGCCATTTGGATTGTAATGAACTGCACAACTGTCTCCAGCTGCATAGATATCTTTATCACTTGTTCTCATGTAATCATCAACAAGGATTGCGCCATTTGGCATCATGTCAACTTTACCTTTTAACAATTCATTGTTTGGACGGAAGCCCACACATAGAATAACTAAATCTGCTTCATATTCTCCATTTGGAGTTGTGACAGATTTAACAGAACCATTTTCATCAGCATTAAAAGAAGTAACAGCTTGGTTCAATGCTAATTTGATTCCGCGTTCTTCTAAAGTACTTTCTAACACATCTGTAAACTCTGGATCTAAATATTTGTTAAGAATACGGTCTAGCCCATCAATCAATGTAACTTCTTTTCCAGATTGTTCAAAAGCTTCTACTAATTCAATACCAATGTATCCTCCACCAACGATAACCACTTTTTTAGCAGTTTGGTTTTGTTTGATAACTTCTTCGGCTTGATTGTAGTTTTTACATAATAAAACATTTTTAGTTTCAATACCAGGGATTGGTGGTGTAATAGGCCAAGAACCTGTTGTATTAACTAATTTATCATAAGTCTCTTCGAATACTTCACCAGTATTCATATTTTCTACCACTACTTTTTTAGCTACTGTATCAATACTTTTAACATTGTGTTCCATTTTAATGTTCGCACCCAATTGAGTTAATTCTTCGGGGTTTGAATAGAATAAGCCAGCTGGATCTTTTACAACTCCACCAACATACATTGCAATTCCACAAGATAAGAATGAAACATTATCATTTCTTTCAAAAACAGAAATTTCTACAGACGGATTTTCTTTTAAAATTGTTTTAACAGCTGATGTCCCAGCATGTGTACATCCGATAACGACTACTTTCATTTTTGTATCCTCCTATAAGGCCTTTTAGTTTTGTGTCGGTAATTATTTCACGAAAAAGTTGTGATATAATGTTCATACTTTCACTGTGAACACTATATCACAAACTCTATAAAGAAAACAACAATTTACAATTTTTTTTTAAGTTGAAGCATGTTTTTTTCTAATCATAAACATATCCCTTAAATAAACAACTATTGTCTTAACAACAGCGTAGGTTGGAACCCCTAAAATCATGCCAAGGATTCCAGCAATATTTCCCGCAACTAATAAGATGATAATAATCGTTAAAGGATGAATTGATAAAGTTTTCCCAATCACATTTGGTGAGATGAAATTACCATCAATTTGTTGGACAACTAATACCACTAAAACTACTAAAAGTGCTTGTGTTGGTGAAATAGTTAACGCAATGATGACTGCCGGAGCTGCACCAATATAGGGTCCGATGTAAGGGATAATGTTGGTTACTCCTGCGATGATTCCCAACAATAACCCGTAAGGCATCCCTGTAATCATGTAGCCTAAATAAGTAAATACTGCTACAAATAAACAAACGAGTGCTTGTCCACTAATGTATGACGCAATGGTTTCATTCATTTGACCTAACAGTTCAATCATTTGTCCACGGTAATCTTTTGGAAAGAATTTTGCGACTGCTGGACGGAAATGTTTCCCATCTTTAAACATGTAAAACAAAATAATTGGAACCGTAAAGATTACAATTGTTGTATTCGCTAAAGCTCCTATCAAAGAACCTACGCTTGCAGTCAATGTAGTAAATATTGTATTTGCAATGTTCTCGATGGACAGGTCCATCTTGCCTATGCTTTTTTCCAAGTCGAAATTTTTAAGCATCGGTTTTTGCAGAAGTTCATTAGAGTACTCTTCTAATTTTTTTAGAACTGACGGTATGCTCGTAATCAATTGTCCCAATTGTTCTATCAAATTAGGTATCACTGAAATGGCTAAGAATACTATGAAGCCTAAAAATAATAGGAAAACAATTATGATACCATATTTCCGCTTAATTTTAATTTTCTCTAATTGTCCTATTAATGGGTTTAACAAGTAGTATAAAAAACCCGCTATAATAATTGGTGTAAACAATGTCGAAACAAATGTCGTCAAAGGTTGGAAAATGAAGTCAATTTTTGTACTCATATAAACTAATGTTGCACTAACTAGTAGCCAAACTGTCCAAAACATTAATTTTGATTTTTTAAAATAATCCATAAAAAGTTAGTCCTCTCCGGTTAATCTAGCATACTGCTCATTAAATATTGTTCAATCAATTGCTCTGTTGCGATTATGGATTCTTCATGTGTTCTTTCATAAGCATGGCTTGCTTCAATACCTGCACCAATCAACGCATGACGGACATCGGCTCCAGCTTTCATTGCAGCGGATGCATCACTCCCGTAAAAAGGATAAATATCTAATTGATAAGGGATATTGTGGTCTTCACAAATTTGTGTCAGTTTCTTTCTCAGTTCGTAATGGTAAGGACCACTACCATCTTTTACACAGATAGATACAGAGTATTCATCTGTTTGCTGATCGTCTCCCATTGCCCCCATATCAACTGCTAGATACTCAACAACTTTCTCAGAGATATTCGAATTTCCACCATAGCCAATTTCTTCATTCGTTGAAATGTAAAAATGAGTTGTATACGGCAGTATGATTTTTTCAACACTAATTTTTTTCAAAAATTGTAATAATATTGCCACGCTAACTTTATCATCTAAATGACGAGATTTAATAAAACCGTTTGTTGTAATTTCAGTTCTAGGATCAAAGCTGATGAAATCCCCTACAGCTATGCCTAGGGCTTTTGTATCTTCTTTTGTATGAACTTTTTCGTCAATACGAACTTCCATATTTTCTTGATTTCTTTCGGCAGTTCCCGCATCTTTATAAACATGGACACTTGTTTGATGCATCAGGATTGTACCGGATATTTTTTTTTCAGCGGTATGTATTGTACAGTACTCGCCTTCAATTGCGTTGTAGCGAAAGCCACCAATTAAATCTAATTTTAGGCGTCCATTAGGTTTGATAGCTCTTACCATTGCTCCTAATGTATCTACGTGTGCTGTTACGAATCGTTGTTTTTGATGGTTCGTTCCTTTGACAGTTACCATTAAGCTACCTTTGTTTGTTTTATTAGCTTCATAGCCTAACTGCTTTAGATACTTTTCGATAAAAGCAATAATCTCGTACGTATTTCCTGTTGGTGAAGGAATCGTTGTTAATTTTTCAACCAGTTGAATTGTTTTTTCATTCATTATATTTACCCCATTCTTATTAAATTATCTTCTTTAGTATAGTTCATCCACTCTAATAAATAAAGAAATCCAATATAATATGCCACTGTCTTTTTTGTTATAGATTCCTTTCATAACTTGTGTTACGATTTTACTTATATAGAAAGAAGGGATACTGTGGAATTTATCTGGACAACCGATTTAAACTCTAGCTCTTACAATGATGCTATTGAAATTAGAAAAAAAGTATTTGTAGAAGAACAACTAGTTCCACCAGCATTAGAAATTGATGATTTAGAAGATCAAACGATCCATGTCATCGGCTACATTGAAAATAAAGCAGTCGCTACTGCTAGGCTCTACAAAAAAGATGCAACTACATTCAAAGTCCAACGAGTTGCTGTTTCGCTTGATTTTAGAAAGAAGAATTTAGGAAATCAATTGATGTTAGAAATTGAACGTTATGCTCAATCTAAACATTTCAAAACGCTTGTACTTGATGCACAGGATCATGCGTTAGTTTTTTATGAAAAATTAGGTTATCATATGAAAGGCGAAGGTTTTTTAGATGCGGGTATTCCACATCATATGATGTCCAAGAAACTTAGTTGATCTCTTATCAAACAGGCAAACTAAAAAGTACTGTAAACAAACAGAAGAATCATCTGTTTGTTTACAGTACTTTTTTAATTCAAGTTATTTTTCTTATTTAATAATTTTGCTCTTTTCTGACTCATTTTAGCAAGTCGCGAATGTGTCTCTTCTTTTAAAGGAATAATAGTAAGAACTTGCTCACCTTCAATCGTTACCTCATACAGTTCCCCGATGCGATAATTTTCTGGTAACAAATCTTTTGTCACATGATATGATGGACCTTCATCAGGAATAAATCGAGCTAGTTCGCCTTCAATCTCTTCAAGCATCATCTTCATCAAGATTCTCTCCCTTTTCAGTTTGAATACTGTAGGTTCCATCTTCATGAATAGTAACAGTAATCGTTCCATTTTCAATCGTTCCATATACCGGAATAGACTGTTCCCTCAAACGATTAATCGCTTCTTCACCAGGATGACCATAGCTATTGTTTTTGCCTGCTGAAAAAATAGCAAATTCTGGTTGACTGGCCTGGATCCACTCTTGGCTAGTACTTGTATCGGATCCATGATGCCCCATCAAGATAAAGTCTGCTGTAACATCCATTCTAGCTTCAACAATCGCTTTTTCAATACTTTGAGAAGCATCCCCACTGAATAACCCACTTACTTGATTGACAGTAATTTTAGTAATTATTGAGTCATCATTTTGATCGTCGTCTGACTGCTCATTTGGACTTATGACCTCAATTTGAAAAGGTCCTACTTGTTTATTTTCACCAGCTTTTGGTTCACTGTATATGGCATTACTTTCATCTACAGCATCCAATACTCGTTCGTAAATTTTACTAGTAGCATCATTTCCATTCATCCAAACCTCTTTAACATCATAATAGTTAATGATGAGATCTCCATAACCAATATGATCTGAATCATTATGCGTAAAGATAAGAAGATCAATCGTTCCACCTGTTCCAACATATTGATCCAATTGTTGAATAATTTTCTTATCTTTATCTTCATAACGACCACTATCTATTAAAATAGTTGTGCCATCTTCGGCTTGAATTAGTGTTGCTGATCCTTGACCAGCATCTAAGAAACGAATGGTCGTTTCTTGATTTTTTGTTTGATCAACTTCTTCTTTTTCTGGATTAAAGATAGCCACTAATTCTTCTTTAAATGACTCTATTCTTTCATTTAACGTAAGGCCAGTCTGCTTATTTTCTCCTAAAAATAATCCCATAAAAAAAACAATTAAAAGCACAATTCCAGTAAAAATCCATTTTGTTCGTTGTTCTTTTTGTTTCTTGGTCATCTTTTTTTTCTTTCTATTTGCCACAGATGTTCATCCTCTTCTAGCGCAAATACTGCTATCTATTTAGTCGTATTCGCTCATTCACTAACGTCCTTCTAAACTAAATAATTCATAAACAATGCAGCAATGTTAAAGTAAATCAATACACTGGTTAAATCTGTCAGTGTTGTAATAAATGGGCCACTAGCAACGGCAGGATCGAACCCTAATCTTTCCATCAATATAGGGATAAAACTTCCTGCAAGATTGGCAATGGTTATGGCTACCAACATCGCTATTCCAATCACTAATCCTAAAATGAAATTTTGTTGCCAAAATCCTACTGCTAAGAAGATGGTCACACCTGTCACAAGACCAGTGATTAGCCCAGAAGCTATTTCACTCATAATCAATTTTCCAAAGTTTTTTTTATTTTCATCATTATCAGCTAATTTTCGAACAGCTACAGCTAGTGATTGAGTTCCTGCATTTCCTGCCGTTCCTGTTATTAAGGATATAAATACAGCTAAAATGCTAGCTTCACTAATCATTTCTTCATAATTGCTGATTAAAGTTGAGGTTCCTATTCCAAGAAACAATAATATAATTAACCATGGCAGTCTTTTTGATGCCACGACAAACGGATTTTCAGATCGTTCTTCTACATCGACTCCGGCTAAACCAGAGTAATCACTGGCCGCTTCATCATTAATAACGTCAATAATATCATCTATCGTGATGATCCCAATTAATCGTTCTTCGTTATCTACTACTGGAATCGCTAGAAAGTCATAATCTTGCATCGTACGTGCAACGTCTCTTTGATCATCATTGCCATTGACGAATACTAAACGGTCTCCCATGATGTCTGAAATCATTTCATCGTCTTCATGTACAATCAAGTCTCTTAACGAGATGACACCTACTAAACGTCTATTTGAATCGACTACATAGACATAATAAATCGTTTCAGCTTCTGGCGCCTTCTTTTTTAATATCGCCATAGCCGATTGTATTGTCTGATTTGCAAAAATTGAAATGTACTCAGTTGTCATAATTGAACCAGCTGTATCATCTTCATACTTCAATAATTTGTTAATACCCTCAACATCTTCTTTAGGCATTAAACTCAAGTATTTTTTGATTGTAATCGGTTCTAACTGATTCAGCATATCTACAGCATTATCGCGGTACATTTCACTTAGCATATCTGCAGCATATTGTGGATTCATTTCTTCTAAATATTTTTCGACCGATTCTTCTTCTTCCTCAAGAATTTCAAACATATCTGCCATTTCTTTTGGAGATAAGAAGTTATACGTTCTTAACCGTTCATTTTCTGATAAGGATAGATAAACTTGGCTTTGTTCATAAACGTGTAATTCTAAAAAATTCTCTCTAAATAATGTAATATCTTGAGTAGCTAAATAACCTTTTAATTGTTCTATTTGTTCTTCAAATTCCATTTGTACTTCTTTCAAGGGCTACACCCCTTTCTAAGTTCGTTCCATTAACTATTAACCTTTTGCTGCTGATGTAGCCATTGGGTAATGTCTTCTGGGTAATCAAGTTTAAGGTTTATTTTTTTATCTGTAAAAGGATGTTTAAAATTTAATTCTCTACAATGCAATGCTTGTCTTACTATCCACTCATTTTTTTTACCGCCGTATAAGTCATCTCCCATTAGCGGATGACCTATATGAGCAAAATGGACCCTAATTTGATGTGTCCTACCTGTATGCAATTGAATATCCACTAAAGTGGCTTGCGGGAAAGCTTCTTTTATCCAATACTCTGTTAAAGCTTCTTTCCCAGATTCATGAGCTCTTCGAGTGATAATCGAATCTGTGGTTCGCGCAATTGGTGCATCAATAAACCCATGTTCAGATTCATTGAATTGTCCACTGATTAAGGCAGTATATTTTTTTGTGATCTCTTTAGCTCTTAATTTTTCATCCATTAATGCATGTGCGTATCCGTGTTTAGCAAACAACATAAGACCGGTAGTATCACGGTCAAGTCGCGTTACGATATGAATGACCTGGTCATCATAATTTTGACGTACATAATACCCTTTTACTCGATTAGCCATAGTTCCTTCAGGATGTACTTGAGATGGTACTGAAGCTACACCAAAAGGTTTATTTACAACCAAGTAATGCTCATCTTCATACACAATGTCAATGGGAATATCAATGGGAATCGTTGTTTCATGAGGAGCTTCATCGGGAATCGTAATTTGGACAGTATCTTTATTTTTCAAAAGATAGCGTACCGTTACTTCAATCTCATTGACTTCAATTTTCCCTCCATGAAACTTTATTTTTGCTAGTAAACTACGTGAAATTCCTTTTGTTTTTAGGTATGACTTCACTTGTAAACTAGCTGGCAAATCATATATCCAACTAAATTTCATATTTTTTTTTCGCTCCAATAAAAGCATCTTCAACTCGACTCCAGAAATGAGTATGTCGGTATCGAGCAAAGTGAATACGTTCTTTCGCAATGCTATAAGTTAATTCAGTAATATTCTTCTCAGAAGAAGTTAACTGGTCAATCGTTAAGACAAATCCATCTGTAGTTAGGGGTTTTATCCTAATCCATTCATCTCGTGCTACTATCAATGGAGATCCTAAAATACGAAAAACTCGGTTGTTGATAGGCGCAATCTCAGTTAGTTGTAGTGCTTCAAGTCGTGGATGGATAACAGCTCCTCCAACAGATTTATTATAACCTGTTGAACCAGTAGGGGTTGAGATACACAGTCCATCCCCTCTAAACCTTTCAAATAATTCATCCTTTATGAAGACATCACATACCATAGTCCCATCTATCCGTTTCATTGTTGACTCATTTAGTGATAAAAAGTGTGATGATTCTTTTTGCCCTTGATAAGTAACTTTCACATCAAGCAAAGGATAACTGACACTTTCTCCTTTATCATTGAGCAGACTTTCAACAAGTTCTACTAATTCATAATCTCGCCAATCAGTATAGAAGCCTAAATGTCCCGTATGCACTCCTACAAACCTTACTTGGTGAAGCATATGGGCATATCTGTGAAAAGCGGACAATAGCGTCCCATCTCCACCAATCGTTACAACCACATCTGGATCTTTATCATCGAGCAGAAGGTGATTTTCCAAGCAGAGTATCCGAAATTGTTCGGCTAGCTTTAAAGATTGCTCAACGTTATTATTAACTACTGCTATTTTCAAAGCTATTTCCCCCTTTTTCCATTTAAACATGTTGCTGTAGCTGCTTCAATCAATATGCATCACAAAAAATCATTGTTACTTGACGGTTCATTAATAACTGTTCTTTTATTATTAGAAAATAGATGCTGTGCTTCTTGTATTTCTTCTCTAATTTGAGACATCTCTTCGTCTAGCTGAAACGCGGCCTCTGCAGCTCTCTTTAAGCGTAAATTGATGGCATCTGGAAACTCACCTTGGTATTTGTAATTTAAAGAGTGCTCAATAGTTGCCCAAAAATTCATAGCCAATGTTCGTACTTGTATCTCAACTAATATCTTTTTTTCACCATGAATCAATTGCACTGGGTATTCGAATACGACATGATACGAACGGTATCCACTTTCTTTCTTATTTGTGATATAATCTCGCTCTTCGATTATTTTCATATCGTTCCGACTTCTTAAAAGTCTGACCACTTCATGAATATCCTCTACAAATTGACACATAATTCGTAATCCTGCTATGTCTTGCATTTCAGTCTCTAAGTTCTCAAAAGCAATATTCCTTAGTGCTGCTTTTCCAATGATACTATTTACTGGCTTTACTCTTCCAGTAACAAATTCAATTGGTACATGCATATTTCCTTTAGTGTATTCTTTACGAATACCTTTTAATTTAATTTTCAATTCTTCAACAGCCTGATTGTAAGGCGTTAAGAAATCTTCCCAATTTTTATCCACCATTTTATACCCTCTTTTAGGAACTTATGATTTTGCACTTTTTCAAAGTGCTTTGTAGATTCATTTTAACATATTTAACTAAAAAGAAGAAATAGACTAAAATAGAAATAAGATGGTATGATTGGTGAACAAAATCAGTGCCAGAAGAACAAACTATTAGTGCACTGAGTAAACTAATTCTAAATAGGAAGTGAAACAAATATCTCAACAAGTAGAAATTGAATTTAAAAATAGTTTAACAAAGAATGAATTCACACAATTAATAAGCAGTTTAAACTTAACTGAGAAAGATTCTTATCTCCAAGAAAACTATTATTACGATACGAAAGATTGGAAGCTAAAAAATTCCCACTCGGCTTTACGTATTCGTTTATTTTCAGATTCAGCTGAACAAACTTTAAAAACGCCTTTTGAACAAAATCTTTTAGAAACAACTGATGCTTTATCTTTAAAACAAGCCAAACTTTTTTTGAACACTCATACTATCGCATCAAAGGGTCATGTAGCTAAGCAATTAAGTGTTTTACAAATCGATTTAAATGAACTTGTTTTGTTTGGTTCTTTAACCACAAAGCGTTACGAAAAGAAAATCGATCAAGGATTAATTGTATTAGATGAAAGTTCTTATGGTACTAAAGTAGATTATGAATTAGAATTTGAAACAAGCTCTCGTGAAGTGGGTGAAGTTTATTTCGACCGTTTTCTGAAGCATCATTCCATTGAAAAACGACCGACAAAAAATAAAATCGTTCGAATGATGGAATCTAAATGACTGATAATCACTGATTATTAAAGGATTCGTCATTAAATGTGGCGACTTTGTTACAAGACATAATGAGTTTTGTTCAAAAATGAGACCCTTTATTATATTTTTTTAGCTATTTTTGATAAAGTGTATTTGTTAACAAAAACAGAACACGTATATAGATTTAAAAATACTAAGGCTAAGGTGAAGATAAATGTTCTCAACTACTCATACTAAAAATGAATCCACTCTTAATGAAATGTTTGAAATTTATTTATTTATTAATCCAATCGACTCAACTTGTTTACAAGCCGAAAAAGAAGTTTTAAATTTTATTGAGAATTCTACTGGTAAAATTCGTGTGAATTTCGTTCCAGTTCATAATTTGAGTACAGTTACTCAATACCTTGCTACAAACAACTTGTCAAAAGGTGATTTAAAATTACGCAATACTGTATGTTCTGTGACATATGATATTTGTCTATATTATACCGCTGCAACTATGCAAGGAAAGAAAAAAGGACGTAACTTCTTAATAGAATTGCAAACTGCACTACTTGAAGAAAAAGAACCTTTTTCAGAGCATCTTATATTAGAAGTTGCTAAAAAAGTTAAACTGGACATTCCTATGTTTCTAGAAGATAAAGAATTAGATTTCACAAAAACGTCTTTTGAAGCCGATCAAAAATTGGCTCGCGAGATGAGTATTTCTAGTGCTCCT
Source organism: Carnobacterium sp. AT7 (assembly GCF_000171855.1). NCBI lineage: Bacteria > Bacillati > Bacillota > Bacilli > Lactobacillales > Carnobacteriaceae > Carnobacterium > Carnobacterium sp. AT7. The sequence continues at coordinate 56,766 of NZ_ABHH01000011.1, forward strand.
TCCTGTGTATTATTTAGCGACCACCATAAAGAGCATGGGTTATTGATTGAAGAAGGCATTACAGTAGAATTGTTGCAAGCACTGCATAATCCTAATCCTATGATTATCGAAGCCAGAAATCAAATGATCTCTAAAACAGACATCCATTCAATGAATAAAGCAGCATTGCAAGTACTATAAAATTTTCATTTTATACTCTAGCACAAATAAAAACACTAAGCCAAGGCTTAGTGTTTTTATTTGTTTATACTTTATTTTTTTAACGTTTCAATAAGTGTTTCTAACTCATTTAATCTTGACTCGAAAACTTTCATAGCATCTTCTATATAAGTTTTCTCAGTCATATCTACTCCCGCTTTTTTCATTACTTCGATAGGATAATCACTGTTTCCAGATTTTAAATAAGTCAAGTATTTGTCTAATGCCCCTTCTTCACCTTTAACGATTTTATCAGCTAAAGCAGTAGCAGCTGAAAAACCTGTCGAATATTGGTAAACATAATAATTATAATAAAAGTGAGGTATTCTAGTCCATTCCAAAGCGATTTCAGGATCTTTTTCAACATCTGGACCATAATAACGTGCATTCAGTTCACCATAATAATTAGTTAAAAATTCACTGGTTAAAGGTGTTCCTTTTGCTGCTTCTTCATGGATGAAATGTTCAAATTCTGCAAACTGAGTCTGTCTGAAAATTGTACCTTTAAATCCATCCAAATAATGATTTAAAACATATGCTCTAACTTTTGGATCTTTTTGTGTTTCTAATAAATAATCAGTCAAAATATTTTCATTTGTAGTAGACGCTATTTCTGCTAAAAAGATAGAATAATCTCCATACACATAGGGCTGATTGGTTCTTGTATAGTAACTATGAGCGCTGTGACCTAATTCATGGACAAGTGTATATAGATGGTTTAAAGAGTCATGCCAATTTAATAGGATGTAAGGATTTGTTTCATATGCTCCTGAAGAGTATGCTCCACTTCTTTTGCCTTCATTTTCTATAACATCTATCCAGCGATTATTAAAAGCCTTCTTCAAAACGGATAGGTATTCCTCGCCAAGTGGTTGTAACGCTTTCAAGGTCTCAGCTTCAGCTTCTTCATACGTATATTTGATACCTGCTTCGCCACTAATAGGTGTGTACATATCATACATATGAAGCTCTTCTACATTTAATAATTCTTTTCTTAGAGCAACATAGCGATGCAGTAAAGGTAAGTGGTCATGTACAACATCTAGTAATGTATCATAAACAGATTCTGGAATATGATTGTTGCTTAATGCTTTTTCACGTGCAGATTGATAATGATGCACTTTTGCATTGTAATTATGGTATTTAACATGCGAAGAAAGCGTACTTGAGAAAGTATTTTGTAAGCCTTCATATACTTTGTAAAGATTTTTAAAAGCAGCTTCACGAACAGAACGGTTGGTACTTTCTATTAATTGTCCATAGACTCCATGTGATAATTGAATATCATTGCCATTTTCATCTTTGATTGTTGGAAATGTGATATCTGCATTATTTAATATATTAAATGTCCGACTTGAAGCGTTAAAAATCTCTCCTGCTCCTGCTAATAATGCTTCTTCGTTAGCACTTAAAACATGTTTTCTAGCGGCTGTTAATTGATTAATAAAATGTTTGTAAATAGCCAGTTCTTCATTTTCGCTAAAGTATTGCTCCAATTTTTCTTCTGGTAGTTCTAATACCTCAGGTTCGAACCATGAGATAGCCTCATTAGCCTGTGTTGCTAGTTTAGTAGCCTGTTCATACATCCCTTGGTAGGTAGAGTTCGTTGTATCTTGATCATTTTTTAATTGAGCATATACATATAAGGTTTCTAATTGATTAGATAAACCTAAAATAACTTGGATCGCTTTTAAGAAACTTTCAGATCCATTAGTCAATGTGCCTTTATAGGCTCCAGCAGACTCTATTGTTTTTTCTAATTCTTTATATGACTGTTCAAACTCTTCATCAGATTTAAAAATAACACCTAGGTCCCAGGTCCATTCACTAGGTACCTTATCTCTTTTTGGTAATTGTTTTGATTCATCCATTTAAAAACCTCCTCTAAATTTTCTTATGTTTAATAGTACCATAAAAATCTTTAGAATAAAGTTAATTTCATTTAGTTACTTTCACATTCGATTCAGTTGCAAACGAATAGTCTAAAGCTAAGAAATCAGCTATCTTTTCCTTTTCATTTTCATACCGTTGGGGTTCTCTTTGTACCATCCAATCAGAATTAGAAATAACAGATAACAAACCTCTTTCAGTTAAAAGGGCCATAAAACTATCGATGCACCTTTTTTTACTCTCAAGCGAGATAAGGGGCATTAAATGAAAGACAAGTTCATTATTTTGGATCATCACAAAAAACTTATTGTGTACTTCCTTTTTAGAGATAACCTCACCACTATTTCTGTTCATGATCCATTCTAATAACTGATATTTCCAAAAATAAGGTAACGTCTTAATAAACAATTGATTTTTTACTGGTAAATAGACTTCAACAGGCAAAGAAATTAAAGAGTCTCCTCTTTTATAAATATACTTTTGAAAAGCAACAATTTCCGGTACTTGGTAATTTCTGCCTCTATTCAAAGAACTTTGACTTTTAATCAACTGGTTTTTTAATTCATTTTGTTTGGCTTTTGAGATATGTAATAACCTCTCTTTAATGTTATCTAAGTTTGTATTTGCTTTAGTTAACTCAATATGGGCAGAATAAGAAGCAATCTGTGATGAATTGCCATATTGGTTAATATTGAAATGAACTGTTAATGTGCTTTTATCAACATGTAATTCTAAAAAATAGCAGCCTATTTTTTTATGTTCCTTAATAAATAATTTTTGGAAACTTGTTAGTTTATGTTTAAAATGATAACTTCCACCTAAAATCCAATAAACTTTATACCCATTTTCAATATATCCATTCGTTCGTTCAATCATGCGTTGGGCGGATAGAGAACTACATTGAAATTCAATAGCAACTGGTGTCTGCTCATCTAACCAAATTAACAAATCAGGCCGCTGCTTTAAGTTTAGCAAATATGCTTCCAATTGACAGGGAATATTTTGGTGTATGAACCACTGATAAAGCATGGCTTTACCTGAGACATGTTCTTCAGTTTCGCCTTCTGAAAAAACAGCACAATCACTCTTTTGAAAATGGGTAAAATGAGCTTGTTTGATTAATCCCTTCTTAAGAAAAACGAGTTCTTTACAGTTTGGACAAAAATATTCAGTCTTTTGTTTGATATTTCTTTGCACATTCATCGCATTAACGTAAACGTTCTCATTATTCACTGCAACTAGCATCACTATTTTCCCCCTTCAAACATTTCATACTTTAATTATCCGCAAAAAGGTGTGAATACTATTTTTATGCATATAAAAAAGGGATCTATAATCTTTAGTGTTGATAGTTAAGTTAAATTAATGACACGAATTTATTTCTGGAGGAATAGGGGTTTCTTGTATCCATGTACAGGATTCAATGCGAATTACAAAACGTTAGCGCTTCAGCGATTACGTTTTGTTTGAGGCTTGAAAGCCTGAAGACATCTTTCAGGCTTCAGGCGATGCCATGGCTCTCCACAAGCAAACCCGTCTATTCCGGAAGAAATTTATTTTATTCTATCCACACTATTTGATGAAAAAACTAAAAAAGATCAAAGAAAGTAATTCTTTCTTTGATCTTTTCAAACTATATTAGTGAATTTATTTAAAATAGTGACGTGTTAATTCAAGTGCCTTTTTCTCCATGATCATTTTGCCATGCTCTTCTAAGATTCCTTGAGTAACTGGTGTCTTTTCAGCAAACTCTAGTGCAAGTGCGATTTCTTCATCAGCACTTCTTTCAGTCATTTCATCAATGAAAAAGACTAAATTTAAATAATATCTTTCTTTATACAGATATAGATTAGATAACGCATTGTCTAAATGCATCATTTTAGCCAATTCAATCATATCTTCAAACTCATTTAACCTTAAAACAACTTCTTGTGTTTCATCTTCAAAATGTTCAATTTCAGCTTCTTTTTCAGATTTATTTAAATTTTGTACCATTTGTTTTTTTATATATTGAGAAAATTCATCTGAATTAAGATTCTCAGATGCTGAAGAAAATTCTAACTGATCGTTTATTGGACCACCTTTACTAATAAACAATTCTAAGCCGGTTCCACTTGGCAGTACTTGAAATGTAATGGCATCAGATTCATGGAACTGTTCTTCTACATCTACTTCTTCTAAAATACTATAAAAGAAATTTTCAATTTGTTTATGATTTCCTAAAAGGTCTAAAAAGGTTACGCCTCTTTCTTCTAAATCAGCGTTCTCAATTAATACTCGTATGGTGTTTTCATTAATATGTTCCATTTCCATAGTCCTACACCTCATTTCTCTTCTTCATAGTTAAAAAGCAGTTTAACTTATGAATAATCTATATAACCATTCTAAAGGAAATAAATTAAATGTAAAGTTAAAAGTGCCAAAAAAAAACTACAACACCTTCCAGATGCGTAGTTTTGAACTATTATTAATAACCTACTATAAGTTGAGCTTGTTTCAATTCAAGTGCTCTTACTTCGCGAGGCAAGAAACGACGAATTTCATCTTCGTTATAGCCTACTTGCAGTCTTTTTTCATCTACCATAATTGGTCGACGTAGAAGACCTGGATTTTCTTGAATTAAATCAAACATTTCATTTAAAGGTAAATCATCTAAATCGACATTCAGTTCTTGGAATACTTTAGAACGAGTCGAAATGATTTCTTCTGTGCCGTCTTCAGTCATTCTTAAAATAGACTTAATTTCACCGATCGTCAATGGTTCTGAGAAGATATTTCTTTCATTATAAGTAATACCATTTTCTTCTAACCAAGCTCTGGCTTTACGACATGATGTACAACTAGGCGATGTATATAAAGTTACCATATGTTATTCTCTCCTTTTTTAATCAGATAGATTGTTCAAAAAAATTGAGGATTGTTAATGAAACTATGAAATGCCTTACAAGTTTATTATAAAACATTCATTTTGAAAATACTACCCCTTTTGCCATCTTTTTGTCACTTTATAGTAAAATTTACATTAATTTTACAGATTGTTTTTTTCTGCAGTTCATCTTTTCATATTAGAAACCTTTATTTAACAACGTTTATCTCAGAATAAGACCAATGATAATTAATGCAAATAAGAATTCATTACAAATAATATTTTGTTTGAAAGTAAACATTTTTTTAATGCAAGAATTTTTCAACTTAGTTAAGCCTAGTGCACAAAACTATTAGAGAATGGGTTAGCCTATAACCGTTCTAAAACCTAAAATGAAGCACCTTAGTCACTGCTAACTAGAGTTACCTTATCTGTATCACAACTTCAGTCTAGGAAGTACCAGTAGCCTTTTACAAGCATAATCCTTCTTTTTGAGAACATTTCATCTTATTGAACTAACACCATTTTTTTTAAGGCTCTATACTTTTTAGTGTTGATAGATGAATTTAGTTCATGCTTAACATTCTGGAGGAATAGGATTGCTTGTAGCCCTGTAAAGTATTCAATGTGAATGACACAGCTTTAACGCTTTAACGCTTTAGCGATTAAGCTGTGTTTGAGGCTTGAAAGTCCTTAAGACTTTAGGCTTAAGAACTTTCAAGCAAATCCGTCTATTCCGAAAGAAGTTTTAGAAGCAGCCACACCATTTGACGAAGAGCCGAGTTTTCGTAATCGCATCCTGCTGTCTTGTACTACACAAAATAAAAAATGAAGGCTTTAAGAAATCATCTTCTTAAAACCTCCACCTTAACTTTTATTTAATTGGATAGTTTACTCACCAACACTATTTGACATAGAGCCTAGATTCAACATGACTGTTGAATCTATAGCTTCTTTTTATTTTATTTTTTGTAATTTGCTTTTTTTTCTTTTAAAGCTGCTATATCAGATTCTCTACAATAAACAAAGTGTCCAGGAGAAATTTCACGTAGCTCTTCTGGTTCTCCATTTGATTCACGAGGAATATAAGGAGTACGGACACGATTGCGTTCGTATTCAGGATCTGGTAAAGGTACAGCAGACAATAAACTTTCCGTATAAGGATGTAAAGGCGTGTTGTATACTTCATCAGCAGGAGCTAATTCAAGCAATTTACCCGTATTCATTACACCGATACGATCACTAATGTATTTAACCATTGATAAGTCATGGGCAATAAACAAAAATGTTAAATTTTGAGTTTTTTGCAATTCCATCAATAAGTTTACTACTTGTGCTTGGATAGAAACATCCAATGCAGATATTGGTTCATCGGCGATGATAAACTTAGGCTTAACTGCTAAAGCTCTAGCAATTCCGATACGTTGGCGTTGTCCACCTGAAAATTCATGCGGGTAACGTGAAGCATGATCTGGATTCAAACCAACCGTTTTCAATAAATCATCAACTTGTTGGTTTCTGTCCTCAGTAGAACTAGCTAATCCATGGATATCAATACCTTCAGCAATGATATCACGGACTTTCATTTTAGGATTTAAAGATGCATAAGGATCTTGGAAAATCATTTGCATTTCTCTTCTAAATTTCAACATATCTTTTTTACCAGTTATATCATGAACTTTTGTGCCTTCAAAATCAATTTCTCCAGCTGTCGGATCATACAAACGAATAATTGAACGACCTGTTGTTGATTTACCTGAACCAGATTCACCAACTAAACCAAAAGTTTCACCTTTATAAATATCAAAAGTAACATCATCAACTGCACGAACTTCATTTTTTGTACCTTTATTGAAGTACTGTTTCAGACCTTTAACTTCTAAGATTTTTTCTCTATTTTCCATTTAGTTTACCCCTCCTTTGACTTGAGTCTTAGCATATTTTGGGGCAAATTTTTCTTCGTAAATTTTTTGACGCGCTTTAATTTCTGGTGGTGGCTCAACTGCAGGTGCATCCGGATGCAATAACCATGTTGAAGCTAAGTGTGTTTCAGAAACTTTAAAATACGGTGGTTCTAATTCTGTATCAATTTTCATTGCAAATGCATTACGTGGAGCAAATGCATCTCCTTTTGGAGGATCCAATAAATCTGGTGGTGTTCCAGGAATAGCATACAATGTTTCAGTAATTTCTAATGTCGGCATAGAACTGATCAATCCCCATGTATATGGGTGTTGAGGATTATAGAATATTTCATCTACTGTTCCAATTTCTACAATTTTACCTGCATACATTACTGCAACACGATCAGCTACGTTAGCAACTACACCTAAATCATGGGTAATAAAGATAATAGATGTAGCAATTTTCTTTTGCAATTCTTTCATTAAATCTAAAATTTGAGCTTGGATAGTTACATCTAATGCTGTTGTTGGCTCATCGGCAATTAATACCTCAGGGTTACATGCAAGAGCAATAGCAATAACAATACGTTGTCTTTGTCCACCAGAAAATTGGTGAGGATATTGTTTCATACGTCTTTCTGCATCTGGTAAACCTACTAAGTTCAATAGTTCTAAAGCTCTTTTTCTCGCATCATCTTTACTTAATTTTTGATGCAATCGAATGGGTTCAGAAATTTGTTTACCAATTGTCATTGTTGGATTTAGAGAAGTCATCGGATCTTGAAAAATCATTGCAATTTCTTTACCACGAATACCTTGCATTTCTTTTTCAGATTTTTTAATAAGATCTTCACCATTAAATAGAATTTCACCATTCTCAACATTTGCATTTTGTGATAACAAACGCATGATGCTACGCGTTGTAACAGATTTCCCAGAACCGGATTCTCCTACAATTGCTAGCGTTTCACCTTTTTTTAAATCAAAACTGACACCGCGGATAGCTTTTACTTTACCAGCATAGGTGTCGAATGTAATTTCCAAATCTTTAACTTCTAATACATTACTCATTCGTTTTCACCTCGCTAATCTTTCATTTTTGGATCAAATGCATCACGCAGACCATCGGCTAATAAGTTAAATGATATCATCAAAATACAAATAACTGCTGCTGGATACCACATTAAATGAGGTAGGAAGCGGAAAGTTTTGTATCCGTCATTAATCAATGTTCCTAATGAAGCAGTTGGTGCTGGAATCCCTATACCGATGAAACTTAAGAAAGCTTCGAAGAAAATGGCAGAAGGAATTGAGAACATTGTTTGAATAATGATAACACCAGATAAGTTTGGAATTAAATGTTTAAATGCAATTTTAAGTGGTGATTCGCCCAAAGTACGAGCAGCTAAAATATATTCTTGATTTTTTAATTTTAACGTTTGTGCCCTGACTACCCTGGCCATTGAAATCCACCCAGTAATAGCTAAAGCAATAATAATAGATGTGATTCCTGGTTTCAATACCAATAGCATCAAGATAACGACAACTAGATTGGGAACACCAGAAAGAACTTCTAAGACACGTTGCATGAAGTTATCAATTCTTCCACCACACCATCCTGAAACTAAACCATAAGTTACACCTATAGTTAAATCAAATAGTGCTGCTACAAAAGCGATAATTAACGATACTCGAGTACCATAAAGAATACGTGAAAGTAAATCACGACCTAAACTATCTGTACCTAAAATATAGTATTGATCTTCTGGAACATTTTTTTCAGCATATTTGTCTACACGGTTTTCTCCAACTTTTTGAGTTCCATTTAAACCGTCGATACCGATTCCTGGAATTTTAGGTGGCAAACTTGCAAACTCTACTGTTTGAACATTTGGATCATGAGGTGCAACAATTGGTGCTGCAACTGTAAGAATAATCATAATTATCAGAACAAACAGACTAACAACAGCTGCTTTATTTTTTTTCAATCTTCTCCATGAGTCTTGTATAAAGCTTAATGAAGGTGCTGCAATTTTTTCATTATCTACCATACTTGACTCAGTAGCTGGAGCAAACATATCAGGAGACAGATTTTTTAATTCATCTGCAACAGGAGTATTTTCTTGTTTATGCATTATTTGTCCCCTCCTTCAGTAGAAACACGAATACGCGGATCAATTACTCCGTATAAAATATCTACAACTAAAATAATAAATACAAGCATAGCTGAATAAAGAATAGTTACACCCATAATAGTTGGGTAATCATTTGTCATGATTGATTTAACGAATTGTTCACCAATACCAGGAATAGCATAGATATTTTCTACAACCATTGAACCTGTCATTAAACCAACAGCCATAGGCCCTAAGATTGTTACTAATGGAATCAAAGCATTACGAACACCATGCTTAAATGCCACTGTCCATCTGCTTAACCCTTTTGCTCTTGCTAACTCAACATAATCACTACTTAAGACATCTACCATCTCAGTTCTAATAAAACGAGCTGAGTCTGCTAGTGGGGAGATTGCTAATGCTAATGTAGGAAGAACAGATGAACTGAATCCGCCATCCCATAAAGCGATTGGGAACCATTGTAAATATACCCCAAATATTAATTGCAACAGAACAGCTATAACAAAGTTAGGAATAGATCTTCCTAAAATAGCTGAAAAAGTTGCAAGCGTATCAATCCAAGTATTTTGATACATTGCTGCTATTACACCTAACACAATACCAAGTATCGTCCCTAGTGCAACGGCTTGTATACCTAGCTGCAAGGACGGACCTATACGCGTAGATAGAAGTTTTGTTACTGGAGTATTGCTAAATTGGAATGACACTCCTAAATCTCCTTGAAGTAATCCTCCGATATACACTAAATACTGAACCGGAACTGGTTCATTCAATCCATATTGTTCATTCATAATATAGATTTGTTCTTCTGAAAGTTTATCCTGGTTACTATATGGAGTACCTGGTAAAAGTTTCATTAAGAAGAAAGTAATCGATGCAATTAAAAATAATGTCAATAACATGTATAATACACGTTTTCCTAAAAATTTCGCATAACTTTTCATCGATTAGAGCACCTCCAATAATTTTAATTTTAATTCTCCTACAAAAAAGAATATACTATATAGAATAGCTTGTCAAAAGCAATATTGCAAAACTTTTTTGAATTATGCTATGATATTTTACTGGAAAATTATAATTAGATTAGAAAACAACGATAATACGGGTACATTTTGGCAAGATGTTCATTTATCTCTCTTTAAATATATTCATACATTTTTCATAGTATTCCTATATAATATAATTTAGCACTAGTGCATATATACTCTTAAGGAGGAAAAACAGTGAAACAAAAAATAACACCTATCCGCGTCTTTATGGTGTCGCTCCTTTTATGTTTATTCATTGAACTGATTATCTATAAAGAGCTGTCATTTTATCATACTACAAATTTAACTTTTTATGGAGCCTCCCTATTTCTCATTATAGGTCTTTTTGGCGCATCTTTTTCATCTGGTTTTTTTGATTTTTTTAATTATAGTATGCGAAAATTTGCTTTTAATATACGAAATAGTAGACATTCCGATGAAGAATTCACTATTAAACCACTTTCAAAAGTAATCGGCAAAGGGTATAGCTTCTTTTTAAAAGTCGGTTCAGCATTATTAGCAGTTTGTTTGCTTACTTTATTAGCTTATTATCTTATAGAAAGATAATTATTTGGTTCGCATTCTCAACAAAGACTTTAATCCATTAAAAAATAACGTATAATAGTACTCATGTACTTAGAAATAAGGGGTGTAGAAAAATGGAAACAATTTTTTCAGGTATTCAGCCCAGTGGAACTCCCACTATTGGAAATTACATTGGCGCAATGAAACAATTTATAGATTTACAAGAACATTATACGAGTTACTTCTGTATTGTTGACGAACATGCAATTACTGTAGAACAAGAGCCGGCAAAACTTAGACAACAAACAAAAAGTCTTGCTGCATTATACGTAGCTATCGGATTAGATCCAGCTAAAGCCATTATTTTCATTCAATCAGAAGTTTCTGCACATGCTGAAGCTGCTTGGATTGTTCAATGCAATACAAATATCGGAGAATTAGAACGAATGACACAATTCAAAGATAAATCTGCAAAAAATAGTCGGTCTGGTGTTTCGGTTGGTTTATTAACTTATCCTCCTTTAATGGTTGCCGATATTGTTCTTTATCAATCTAACTTAGTCCCTGTTGGAGATGATCAAAAACAACACTTAGAACTAACCCGCGATTTTGTTACTCGTTTTAATAATAAATACGGCAATGGCAATGAATTGCTTACTATGCCAGAAGTAAAAATACCAAAATCTGGTGGTCGTATCATGAGTTTGCAAGACCCTCTGAAAAAAATGAGTAAATCTGATACGAATAAAAAAAGTTTCATTTCAATGTTAGATGAGCCCGCAATCATTCGTAAAAAAATCAAGAGCGCTGTGACGGATTCTAGCGGAATTATCGAATACGATCCTGAAAATAAACCTGGTATCTCTAATTTATTAACAATTTATGCTTCATTTACCAATTTTAGTATCGCTGAACTGGTAGAGCGTTATCAAAATAGCGGATACGGTCAATTCAAAGAGGACCTCGGTGAAGCAATTGTGGCTGTTCTAGAGCCCATTCAAATCAAACATGATGCGTTGCTTAACTCAGATGAGTTGGATTCAATTTTGGATGACGGTGCAATCAAAGCAAACTTAGTAGCTAATAAAACACTTCTAAAAATGAGAAACGCTACCGGTTTAGGAAGAAAAAGAAGATAAAAAAAAGCGAAACAGACAGAATAACAATTCTATCTGTTTCGCTTTTTTTTAATAAATTAAATGTACTAGTTCTTCTTTTGTAATATTTCCAAAATAATTTTTAACATTTATAGCTTCTAAAGCATCGCTAATAGAAGTCACATCATATTTAGTGCCATTCAATACCTCTTCCACATCAGAAATATCTCCTAAACCAAAGAAATCTCCGAAAATACGAATATCTTGAATAAAGCCTTTGTCTACATTCATTTTAAACTCAACAGAACCGATTGAAAAACGATGACGACGAACCAATTCAAATTTTGGTGATTTCCCATAATTCCAATCCCAATTGCTAAAGTAATCTTTAGAAAGTTGTTCAATTTGCTCCCAATCATTATTCGTTAATTGGTATTCCTTAACATCTGCAGCATCATTAACATCAAATATATTTAACAACAAACGATCTCTAAATTCCTTTGTACTCAAAAACTGATAGTCATCAGATAAGTAAGGTTTTATATTGGTCACACGGCTTCTAATGGATTTGATTCCTTTTGATTCAATTTTATCTTTTCTTACTTTAAGAGCATTTACAACTTCTTCAATATCACTATCAAACATGATTGTTCCATGGGCAGTCATTCGGCCATTTTTTGAATACATTGCATTCCCAGAGAATTTTTGTCCATTGATTAACAGGTCATTTCTGCCTTCTAGTTTAGCACCTTCAACTCCCATTTTGTGTAAAGAATCGATAATAGGATCTGTAAACTTACCGAAATCACGAAACGAATCACCATCATCACTAGTAATAAAACAAAAACAAAAAACGCCAAAATCATGGTAGACAGCTCCACCTCCTGAAAAACGACGAACTATATGGATATTATTTTTTTCTACATAGTCTGTATTAATTTCTTCAATCGTATTTTGATTTCTACCAATAATAATTGACGGTTCATTAATATAAAAAAGCAATATTGGTTCATCTAATACCACGTTGTTTAATAAATGGTATTCAATTGCTAGATTAATTGCGGGATCTGTTATCTCTTTCCCATTACGAACATTTTTAACATAATACATTTTCCGTTTCCTCATTTCTAAACTTTTATGTTATGATTCTCAAATCTCAATTGTTAGATCTTTTTCCGCTACTATTATTTCTGTTTTTGGCGCTTCATTGACTGCTTGAGCTTTCAATAATTCTAAATCGCCAACTTGTGGGAGATGTGTTAAAATAACTTTTTTCACCTCTGCGGCTTTGGCTATTCTGCCTACTTCAGATGCGGCCATATGAACACGATGATTTTCCATTCCATTGAATAAATTTGTATCAGCTAATAATATATCAGCATCTTTGCTAAAGGGAATAAATTCGGGTAAATAACCAGAATCTGCTGTATAAACTAACGTTTTACCTGTTTTCATTTCAACAATCTTCATAGCATAACATTCTACAGGATGAAGAGTTTTCATAAATTGTATTTCAAAAGGACCGATAGTTATTTTTTGCTGTTCCTGATAAGCTATCCCTTCACTCACAAGATCCATCGTTAATCGTTTAAAATTTTCGTCATCACCTTGGTGTCCATAAATAGGAAGCATTGAAGCTCTTTCAAGATTATTTTTCATCCGTTTTAATTGACGTGTGAATTGTAAAACACCTAAATCAGCTATATGATCATAATGATAATGAGATAAAATAACAGCATCCAACTCTAAAGGGTCTAGATGATTTTCTAAAGCAATCAAAGAAGCACTTCCAGCATCGATTAATAGATGATAATTTTCTGTTTCTAATAAATAAGAACTTGTACCTGAGTTCTTTGTCGGATATCCACCCCAAAAACCTAATACAGTTAATTTCATTTTCTTCCCTTCCCTCTCTTCTATTTCATCTTATCTTCTCTAACATACCTTACACCAACAAAACAAAGTTTAAAATAAAAAAGACCTTTTTTAATTCTAAAAAGAGTCTTTTTTATTTTTTACAATCTATTTTATTTATCATAAATACAATTTTGTTTTTTTATATGATCAACTATTTTTTTGCTCGCTTTATTCGCTTGACCAATACATTGATTGATGCCAAAACCCTCTAGTCCTATTCCAGAAATATATATTCCTGGATAGTCATGTGCCAGTAATTCAATCATTTCTTTTATATTTTCTTCTTGATCTACTGTGTACTGCGGTATCGCGTTAGGCCATCGTTTTACAATACGATTTATCGGTTTTTCTGTAATTCCAAGTATAATTTCTAAGTCTTTTAAAATTGACTCTTCTATATCTTTATTGCTTAAAGAAACAAGCAAGTCTTCACCTTTTCTACCGAAACTTACACCAATATAGAGATCTTCTTCATCTTTAAGAAATGACCATTTTTTATTTAAAAATACAATTGACGTGACAAAAGAATCACTTCTTCTTGGAGTAACTACGCCAAATCCTTTTGGCTCATTTTTTATAGCTTCTTTTTTAAACTTAAACAAAATATACCCGATAGATGCAGTTTCAACTTGATCAAATACTTGTCCAAAAACTTCATTGTTTAATATTTTTGAATATTCAGTTACAGGTGTTGCGATAGAAATGGCTCCAACTCGCACCTGTTCTTTTCGGTTGATATCTATAATATACGTACCTTCAGTGCCTTGCTTGATTTCAAAAACTTTCTTGCTAGTTTGAATATGAGGTTTTAGGATTTCGATTAATTTATCTGTCAAGACGGCTAACCCTTTTTGAAAAGTAACATAGTTACCAGAACCATCTAACAACTCAGGATGATATTTAATCGCCTTTGAAAGATTGCCATATTTCTGCTCTAATGAATAAATAACTTCTTTAGAAGACTTGATTCCCATTTCATCTAAATCACTAGCGTAAATCTTAGAGAAAAAAGGTTCAACTATGTGTTCAACCAATTCTTCTCCAAACCTACTTTTTAGATACCGACTCATTTCAATATCTTTTACCAAGGGTTTTACAGGAAATAGACTATCTTTAAAGCTAGCCACTTTTCCGTGAAAAGTTAATAAATCATTTTTCCAGATATCCATTTTCCTTACTGGAATGCCTTTATAGGTTGGATAATCAAGACTATGTAACTTATTATAAAAAAAGATATCAGGTTTATTGCCTTCACTATAGATCAATTGGTCTGCAAGGCCCAATTCTTCAATGAGCTCCATCGCTTCAGGATAGCGGATATCAATAGATTCAGCTCCTAAATCAAAGTAGTTGTCTTCTACCTTCATGGTATAGATTTTACCGCCTATTTTTAAAGACGACTCTAGCAAGACAAGCTCAAAAGGCAACTGTTCTTTTATAATTTGTTGCTGAATTCGATAAGCAGTAACTAACCCTGTTATTCCTCCACCTATTACCGCAATTCTTTTTTTGGCTCTTTTCACCTATTCCCCCCCTTTCTGATTGAATCATTACTAGTTATTTTACTAGTTATTTTGCTAAAAGGAAATGTTATTCTAGTTTATCTAATAAAGATTCGTCAAAAATTCATTGATTTGTCATAAAGAAACGATTCAACAAAAATAGAAACAAGCTGAATTGCATAAAATTGCACTATCCATTCCAGCTTATTTTTATTGTTAATTAGCGTATTTGATTTTTTCAACTGTTTTAGCATCTAATCGTTTAATGACTTCTGTTACTAATTTCACCGTATTTAAATAATCATCTTCATGGATAACTGAAGTATGTGAATGTAAATAACGTGTTGCTACAGTAATTGCTAATGCTGGTATACCATTTTTACTTACGTGTTGACTTCCTGCATCCGTTCCTCCACCAGCGATAACAGTATATTGGAAAGGAATATTTAGTTCTTCTGCAATAGTGACAACAAAGTCACGCAACCCTTTGTGAGCTACCATAGAAGCGTCATAAATGATGATTTGAGGCCCTTTTCCTAGTTTAGAATCTGCTTCTTTTTCAGTCATACCTGGAGTATCTCCCGCTGTACCCGTATCAAGTGCAAAGGCAATATCTGGATCCACTAAATGGGTCGCTGTTTTTGCTCCTCTTAGCCCAACTTCTTCTTGTACATTTCCGACTGCAAATGCTTTATTGGGATGTCCTTCAGCTTTTAAATTTTCTAATACTTTCAAAGTAACCGCTGTTCCAATACGATTGTCCCAAGCTTTTGCTAAGATAAATTTCGATCCATTTAAACGTCTAAACTCAGTATATGGTGTTACCATATCACCTGGTTTAATGCCCCATTCCATCGCTTCCTCTCTAGAAGAAGCTCCAATATCAATAAACATATCTTGAATATCATAAGCCTTATTACGTACTTCAGCAGTTAAGACATGTGGTGGTTTACAACCAGTTACACCGTGAATCGTTTTATTTTTTGTTGTTGTAATTTCAACTTGTTGAGCTAGCATAACTTGTGCCCACCAACCACCAATCGTTTGAAACTTAATAAAACCTTCTTCTGTGATTTTAGTTACCATAAAACCAACTTCATCTAGGTGACCAGCAAACAATACTTTAGGTCCGGTTTTATCGCCAACACTTTTCGCAATCACACTACCTAATCCATCAAAAACGATGCTGTCTGCATTTTCTTTTGCATACTTTACAAATACTTCTCTGACTTGTCCTTCATTACCTGCAATTCCTTTTGCATCAGTCAATTCTTTTAACATTTGTAGTTCTTTTTCTTCCATTATATTGGCCTCCAATTAGTTTATTCATTAATTATACCATTGTTTTTTCAAAAAAGTTTTCTTAATCTTAATTTTGCTATCATCCACCCAGCAAATTTTATTATTGCTTAAAAAGAAAGAGCCTAGACTTTTGTCCAGACTCTTTCTTTTATTTAATACCCATTTTTTTAAGGATTAATTATTTTGTTACAGATGTCCATTTTAGAGACCATTCTGCCCCAACTAAATAAGTTGTAAAATCTTTGACATAGTCTTTTTCTAAAACAGCGTAAGCTCTTTGATAAATTGGTGCAATACCAGCATCATCCATCAATACTTTTTCTGCATCAAGCATATCTTCCCAACGTGAATCTAGATCAGTTACATTTGTTTGAGCACTTTCAATTAATGCATCATAATCTGCACTGTTGTATCCAGATTTATTATTCCCGTTCTCTGATTGGAATAATTCTAAGAAGTTAATCGGATCAGCATAATCTGCTCCCCATAAAGATAATTGAATATCATAATCTTGATTACTATTAGCATCTAGACGCACTTTGAAAGGCACGTTTCTTAATGTAATTTCTAGACCAGGTAAGTTTTGTGTTAATTGTCCTTGTAAAAACTCAATTGATTTTTTAGCATTTTCTGTATCGTCACTTAAAATTTCTAATGATAAAGAATCTACTCCCAATTCTTGTAAGCCTTTTGCAAAATATTCTTGAGCTTGTTTTTTATCAAATTTTAGCAAGTCTCCATTTTGTTCACGGTAGTCTTCACCAGTCGCTGGATCAACTGCTAATGATTCTGGTACAAGTCCATTAGCTGGAATAGAACCATTTTGAAGAACAGTATCAACGTATGCTTGTTTATCAAACGCCATTGCTATCGCTTTACGAATATTTTCGTTTGCTAAAGCAGTTTCTTCTCCATTACGCTCTTGATTAAATTTAAGATATGCTACAGTAGATGTTGGTTGAGTTTTTAAGTCTGGATTACCTTGTTGTGTTTGAACGTAGTCACCTGATAATATCATACGATCAATTGAACCAGTATCATATAAATTCAAAGCAGTTGACGTTTCTTTGATGACATCGATGTTTACTGCATCTAGTTCAACAGCATCTGCATCCCAGTAATCTTCATTTTTATTCATTACCCAGCTTAAGCCAGTTCCATCCCATTCATCTAGTACAAATGGTCCGTTATAAAGAACATGATCACTATCTGAAGCGTAAGCATCTCCTTGTTCAGTAACATAAGCTTCATTTTGTGGGAAGAACATTGATAATGTTGTCAAACTTTCAAAATAAGGAACAGCTTTTTCTAATTGAATTTCTAATGTTTTATCATCAGTTGCTGTAATACCTAATTCAGTTGGTGCCATTTCACCTGTTAAAATAGCTGTTGCATTTTTTACGACTCCATCAATCATATAAGAGTACTCTGCAGCTGTTTCAGGATTTACTAAGCGTCTCCATGAGAAAACAAAATCATTAGCTGTCACAGGGTCCCCATTTGACCATACAGCGTCTTCTCTAATTTTAAATGTATAGGTTAATCCATCTTCACTAACTTTTGGTTCTTCTGCTGCCATTCCTAATACAAGTTCACCATCTGGTCCTTGACGGTATAACCCTTCATTAACATTGTTCATTACATTGAAACTAACAGCATCAGTTGCTAATGCTGAATCCATTGTTGGTAATTCAGCTGACTCAACTAAGTTCAATACTTGTCCGTCGCTTCCTGTAGTCCCTTTTTTAGATTCTTCTGAATCTCCGCCACATGCTGCTAATAAACTAACAGAAGCAAGTGATAATCCCATTAACTTAAGATATTTTTTCTTTTCCACTTAATTTCCTCCTAATGAATCATAATAAACTTTTATTATAAATTATTCATAACTTCTTCATTTTATCATCATTTAAAAGAGAGAGAAACGAGTATCGGTGTACTCTCATAGTAATTTTATAGTTCTCACATAATAAACACAAAAAAAGAGCGAATAAGAATTCGCTCTTTTTTGTAAAAATTATTCTTTTCCTTCAATTGAAGCCCATTTGAATGACTTATCTGCACCTGTTAAGTGAGTAGTGAATCCTTTAAGGTAATCTTTTTCTAAAACAGCGTAAGCACGTTGATAGATAGGTGCAATCCCAGCAGTTTCCATCAAGACTTTTTCAGCTTCTAACATATCTTCCCAACGTCCTTCTAAATCAGACACGTTCGTTTGAGCACTTTCAACTAATGCATCGTAATCAGCATTAGAGTAGCTAGATTTATTGTTTCCATTTTCTGAATGGAACAATTCTAAGAAGTTGATTGGATCTGCATAGTCAGCGCCCCAACCAGACATTTCGATATCGTAATCTTGTTTTGTATCAGCCTCTAAACGTACTTTAAACGGTACGTTTCTTAGATTGATTTCCAATCCAGGAAGATTGCTCGTTAATTGTGCTTGCATAAATTCTAATGCTTTTTTAGAATTTTCAGAATCATCACCTAAAATTTCTAATGTTAGAGAATCAACGCCCAATTCTTTTAGTCCTTTTTCCCAATATTCTTGAGCTTGTTTAACATCAAAAGTTGATAAATCACCGCTTTGTTTACGGAAATCTTCTCCTGAAGCTGGATCAGTAGCTAATTCTGCTGGAACTAACCCATTAGCTGGAATAGAACCATTT
Organism: Carnobacterium sp. AT7; assembly: GCF_000171855.1. NCBI lineage: Bacteria > Bacillati > Bacillota > Bacilli > Lactobacillales > Carnobacteriaceae > Carnobacterium > Carnobacterium sp. AT7. Next base: position 75,802 of record NZ_ABHH01000011.1, read on the forward strand.
TGAAGAACAGTATCTGCAAAGGCTTGTTTATCATATGACATTGAAACTGCTTTACGAATATTTTCATTAGCTAAAGATGTTTCTTCACCATTACGTTCTTGGTTGAATTTAAAGTAGAAAACAGATGAAGTTGGTTGAGTTTTCAATTCAGGATCGCCTTGTTTTGTTTGGACATATTCACCTGATAAAGTAATACGATCAACTGCTCCCGTGTCGTATAAGTTGATGGAAGTAGAAGTTTCTTTAACTACGTCAACATTAATTGTATCTAACTTCACAGTATCTTTATCCCAATAATCTTCATTTTTGTTTAATACCCAGCTTAAGCCAGTGCCATCCCATTCGTCTAAGACAAAAGGACCATTATAAAGTACAGCATCACTATTTGTTGCATACTTATCGCCTTGTTCAGTTACAAACGCTTCATTCTGTGGCAAGAACATTGGAAGTGTTAATAAATCTTTGAAATAAGGAACAGCTTTTTCTAATTGAATTTCTAATGTTTTATCATCAACAGCTGTTGCTCCTAATTCTGATGGTTCCATCTCTCCAGCTAAGATTGCAGTAGCATTTTTTACGACTCCATCAATCATATATGAGTACTCAGAAGCTGTTTCAGGAGTTGCTAAACGAGCCCAAGCATAAATAAAATCATTGGCTGTCACAGGATCACCATTAGACCAAACTGCATCTTCTTTAATTTTAAAAGTGTACGTTAAACCATCTTCACTAACTTCAGGTTCTTCTGCAGCCATCCCTAATTCTAATTCGTTTTCTGGATTTTGACGATACAATCCTTCATTTACGTTGTTTAAGACAGTTCCACTTACTACGTCGGTTGATTTTGCAGAATCCATATTTGGCAATTCAGCACTTTCAATTAAATTAAGTACTTGTTCTTCACCTGATCCAGATGCTTTGTTTTCAGAACTTGCTTTTTCCCCATCGTTACCGCTCCCACAAGCTGCCAAAACTAATGCAGATGTTGCAGTTAAACCTAATAAACTGATCAATTTATTTTTTTTCATTT
>NZ_ABHH01000010.1:0-79445 GCF_000171855.1 Carnobacterium sp. AT7
CTTTTCTCCTACTTTTTTCATTTATTTTTTTTAGTATACTCTAATGGTAAAAGAATGTCAGACTTTTTTCAATATATTTCACTTACAATTTGTAAAAAACGTCGTCTCTCACCTTTTCGCATTACTTTTGGTATACTAATCAAAAGACTTTATCTTACTGGAGGAATAGCAATGAACCAAGAAAAATCATGTGGCGCTGTGATTGTCACAAAAGATATAGAGAATCCTAAAGTAGTACTAATCAAACACCAAAACGGCGGACACTGGGCTTTTCCCAAAGGTCATGTAGAAGGCAATGAAACAGAAGAAGAAACAGCTTTAAGAGAAATTATGGAAGAGACTCATTTAAGCGTTGAATTAGATACTCAATTCAGACATGTCGTTCGTTACTCTCCTTATAAAGGCACAGAGAAAGAAGTAGTTTATTTTATTGCGTATGCCAATGAGCAGACTATTCTTAAACAAGACGAGGAAGTATTAGCCAGTACTTGGTTAAGCTTTTCAGATGCATTAGCCCAAATCACTTATGAAAACGATCAAAAAATTCTTCAAGCAGCTATAGATTACTTAACTGAAAAGAACTGATAGACGATAAATTAAAAAGAAGGTGTTGATCTGCTCAACACCTTCTTTTGTTTCGTTTTTTTATTTAATCTCAATTTGTTTAGGTGTCGTGCCTTCAGAATTTTTCTTAGGCAATGTTACAGTTAGAACACCATTATCAAATGCTGCTGAGATTGTTTCTTCGTTGACGTTTTTCAATAAAAATTGGCGACTGAAAGATTTAGTTGAGCGCTCTCTACGGATGTAGTTGCCTTCTTCGTCCTTTTCATCTTTCTTCTCTTCTTGAGTTGCCCCAATTGACAATACATTATCTTCGTATTTTAACTGAATACTATCTTTAGGCATACCTGGCAAATCAGCTTCTACAATATATGCGTTCTCTTCTTCACGAATATCTACATTAAAATTAGCCGTGTGCGCTAGTAAATGGTCAAATGGATCCTCGAAAAAGTTCTTGCCAAAATTCATGAAATCACGTCCTACTGGAAATAAATTACTCATAAATCTCTCCCTCTTTCTAAAATTTTTTTAACCTTTTGAGCAGGTATATCCCTTGCTCACGTATAATATAATACCACTTAGCACTCTTGTCAAGAGAGTGCTACAACTTTTTTTAATTTTTTTTTACTAACTTGTTTACTAACCCTATTAGTATTTTCTTTCGCTATTTTTTGCTATACTCATTAAATCAAAGACTGTATTGGAGGTAGATATTATGTTCAATAGTATAGGTAAGATTTTATTAGTAATTGGTATCATTATTATAGTATTTGGTTACTTTGGTCCTGTAAAATCAGGTGATCCAATTATCGGAACGTTAATTATCTTAGTTGGTTTAGTGATTGCAGCTTTAGGTTTTGTCTTCGGACGAAATCAGACACCCCGAGTATAATTTATCTAGAAACAAAAAGAATGGCCTCACTTTCCTGAATCAAAAAGGAAACTGAGGCCATTTTTTTATCTGCTTTTCGCACTAGAAAAACAAGAAAATTATATAACTTTTTAATTTTTTCAAGATATTTGCTTTTTTAATTCAAATTACTTTACCTGTCGTAGTAAAAGAAGTATACTCATATTACTACGATAGATGAAGTAAAAAAATGAGGTGATGAGGTGATATCAAGTGATGTCATGCGCGGATTTAATAGTCTGATTCTACTGTCTATTTTGATGAAAGAAGACTCTTACGGCTATCAAATTTCAAATACAATCAAGGTACTAACTGATGGAAAATACATTATGAAAGAAACGACTCTCTATTCTGCCTTTAATCGTTTAGAAAAAAGTGAACTTATTGAATCTTATTCAAGTACTGAAACCAATGGCAAACCTCGGACCTACTACCGAATAACTGACCTAGGCAGACAAACCTATCATGAGAAAGTAAGCGAATGGCTGGATACAAAAAATATCATCAGTCAATTCATTGAGGAGGAGTGAAATTTATGGACACGATTAAGAATTATGTCGAATCAGTTTTTGTTAATTTGCCTCGGACTTCTGAGATGCAGCAACTTAAAGAGGATATGCTGACTAATATGGAAGATAAATACCTTCAGTTGAAAGCAGATGGGATAAGTGAGAATGAAGCTATCGGAACGGTTCTATCCGAATTTGGCAATATCGATGAAATCATTGAAGAGTACAACTTAGAAAGCGATGCAGAACAAGTTGATAACTATTCTGTTCAGCTATCAGAGACACAAGTTGAGGACTTTATGCAGCACCGTACAAAATTTGGAATTGCGATTGCAACGGGTGTGTCTCTTTGTATTCTCTCCCCTGCTATGATGCTGACATTCCGTGAAATTGCTAGTCTTGTAACTGATTCTTCAAGTCCTATGGATAGAATTGACTTATTATCGGTTATTCCATTGTTCTTATTTATTGCTATCGCAGTTGGTATTTTCATTGTTTTTGGGTTAAAAGAAGAACAATACAATCTTGACAAAAAGGTTGTTCTAATTGATTCAGCCACACGTGCCCACTTGGATCGAGAAATGAAAGAGTTTAAACCTGGTTTTGCAAAAGCCATCGCTTCTGGTGTAATTCTTTGTATCCTAGCTCCTATCTCCTTATTGTTGGCAATTGTTCTTCTCGGTGATGACAATGCTTGGTCCGTAATTTTCTTATTAGGTTTCATAGCAGTTGGTGTTTTCTTGTTTGTCTTTTATGGCATTCTATACTCCACTTATGAAAAACTTCTTTCACTCGGAGATTACACACCTGAGAAAGTCATTGCCAGCAAATTAATTGATACTATTGCCGGAGTCGTTTTCCCATTAGCTACAGCTATTTATTTAATCGCAGGTTTTGTCTACGATGCTTGGGGAACTGCTTGGATCATCTTTCCCATAACCGGTATTCTATTTGCAGCTTTTTCTTCTCTCTACCAAAGTATTATTAAGACAAAAAGAAAAAATTAGCCTTCTGATGACCGATTCCATATGGAGTCGGTCATTTTAATTGAATTTATCATTTGTACTGTCAACATTGTTTACTAAACCATCTTTCACCTTTAACTCTAGTCCTCTAATTTCATTACCTTTCTTACAAAAATAAGTCATCTTTCATGAAACGGTTGTTAAGCGGAATACCAAATTGTATACTTAGGCTTATCGGCAATAAATAAAAAAAGACTGGAGTTCTTACTCATGTACAACACTAAAAAAAATACCCAAAAATGGCCAACAATTTTAATTTCCATCTCTTTCCTATTAACTGTTGTTTCTATTCTTATTCAAAATCAATTTTCATTGTTTAGTTTTCCCGTTTTTCTTGGCGTACTTATTGTTGCAGTGTTATTGAATATTGGATCAATGTTCTTATCGGCGAAAGCTAGAAATCAAGCTTTTACGATTATCTTATTTATTCTTAATCTACTAATTATCGCTTTTGTAGCATTTACTATTTACACGCTTGTAATGTCCTAAATCAATTAATTTTTTTCTTCCTAAAAAATTCACATTTTCTTTCATTCGTTGTCACAAAATAGAAAGAAACAATCATTAAAAATTCATATTGACCGTTTATACTAAAGTCATACCAATCCTAAAACTTTTTCTTTTCTTACTTATTTACCCCCATAAATAAGTACTTACCCCCTTTTTAAGCCTTTGCGATAATCGCAAAGGCTTTTTATATTAAATTCATTAAGCGGGTAAACTAAAAAACTCATTCTTATTTTGATGGATAAAGTGACCATCAAAAAAGAATGAGTTTTTTACTTAGGCTAGGACTTTTTACCAGCCTATTTGCCTAAAAATTTTTTCTTAATCGGTTAATTGTTTGGTTAATGCAATGATTGTATCCACTGATTCATCTAAATAATGAATCGTATCCGCTAAAGGTTTATCCGTAGTAATATCAACACCAGCAATTTTTGCAGCTGGAGCTGGGCGGTATTGATCTCCAAGGGCTAGGAATTCTAACCACTCATTTACTGCTGATTGTCCTTCTTCTTTAATACGCAAGAAGGCTTGAGTTGCAATCGTCAATCCTGCAGAATACGTGTAAGAGTATAATCCCATATAGTAATGGCTTTGGCGCATCCACGTTAATTCTGCTCCTGGATTGATTTCAACTGCGTCTCCCCAGAATTTGTTCAATACAGAACGTTTAATTTCGCTTAATTGAGCAGCATCAAAACTTTTTCCTTCATCAATTAATTGGTAAACTTCACGTTGATAAGCTGCTTCCAATAAATGTGTAATAAAGTTGTGGAAATACGTGTTTGAAATCATATTAGATAAGGCAAAACGTTGTTCACGAGGATCTTCGCTTTTACGTCTTATCGATTCTGTTAACAACAATTCATTGAAGGTTGACGGAGCTTCTATCAAATAAAGAGACGGTTCTGCTCCCAAAATGCTGTTGTTTTCCCCAGAAAGAATTCCTTGTCCAGCATGACCAATTTCATGGATCAATGTGTATACATCGGACAATTGGTTATTCCAAGACATTAGGATATAAGGGTGTTTGCCATATGGTGACGTACAGAATCCACCAGTAGATTTCCCTTTGTTTTGCACAAAATCTACCCAGCGTTCTGGATAAGCTTTCATAATTCGGTCAATGTAATCTTGCCCTAGAACGCTCAATGCATCTGCCACAACCTCTTTTGATTGTTCTACAGTGATTTTTGATGAGTAATCAGCGTCTAAATCAATCTTCAAATCGGCATAAGTCATTTTGTCCAACCCATTGATTTCTTTAACATGAGTAATGTATTTTTGCATTACAGGAGCTAAATCATTCATGATGCTGTCGATTTGGCGATTATAAAGCTCGCGGTCAACTTCTTGATCGTATAAAAGATAGTCGATTACTGAATCAAAGCCACGCATGGTAGCGATTGTTTTTTCTTTTTGAACTTGTGTGTAATAAGCCGCTGCTACAACATTTTGGTATTTGCTAAGGACGGTAGAGAATTGTTCAAACGCAGCACGACGAATAGCTGTATCTGCATGGTACATATAATGGTCTTCATACAAAACAAAACTTAGTGGATATTCTTTTCCTGCAACATTAAATGTTCCAAAATCCATATCCGCCAAACGAGCTTGTTCATAAATCGCTTCAGGAGCGCCAAGAACTGGTGAAAGTTGAGCTAAAGCTTTTTCTACTTTAGGATCCAATTGAATCGATTTGTCTTCTTTAATGTGGCGAATAAAAGAAGCAAATTGAGGTTCTTCTTTTTCAACTTGATCTAAAATAGCGGTATCTACTGCTTTTAATTCTGAATCGAAAAAGGATAATTGAGCGCCAATTTCGGCTAGTACATTATCCATTGAACGAGACAGACCAGTATTTTCAGGATTCGTCAAATCAGTAGTAGCTGGCAAAAAGGCATAATGATTTGTCCAGTCTGCTGTTTGCATGATTTCACTATATTGCTTTAAAGCCGTAGAGATCATTTTAGCATCCGTTAAATTCCCTTCATAAGTCGTACTAAATTGTTTGACCGCTGCTTTCATATCTTCTACTGCAGCTTCGAAAGCTTCTTTTGTTGGGTATAAGCCTGTAAGGTCCCATGTTAATGCTTCAGAAACCTCAGATCTATTTTTCAGTTCTTCTTGTGCCATTTTATCGCACTCCTTCATTGGATTAATTTAAATTAATTTATTCAACTAAACTACTCATCTAGTATACACTACTGATTTATTGGTGGTTGCAATTTTTTTTACAGACTAACCAAAAAAGGCTCATTAAATGAGCCTTTTTAGTGCTATAAAACTACTCTTATAGCGTATAAATTACTTTTAAGTACTGTATAGATTTAAAAAATTTGCACTTACGGTACCTAAATCCCTTTTAACTACCCTATGAACCTAAATTTTCTGCTCTTACTGTATGCAAACTCCTTTTAACTACCATGTGGACCATAAAAAAATACTTTATGGTCCGTAAACTATTCTGCATTCATGCGAGCGATCTCGATCACAACTTGAGCAGCTTGTTTCATACCTTCAACTGATACAAACTCGTATTTGCCATGCAAGTTTTCAGCACCGGTAAAGATATTTGGTGTAGGCAAGCCTTTATACGTGATGATACTGCCATCTGTTCCACCTCTAAATGGTTTGACATCAGGTTCGATTCCTAATGCTCGGTAAGCATTTAACGCTAACTCTACAATAGAAAGATCTTTTTCAATGATATCGCGCATGTTGTAATATTGATCGTATAACTTCATCGCAATACGTGGCTGATCAAATGTCTGATTGAATTGATCGACTAATGCAGCGAAGTGTTGCTTGCGTTTTTCAAATCCTGCTTTATCATGGTCCCGAATGATATAAGTTGCTTTAACTTCGTCAATCGTTCCAACTTGGCTGGACAACATGTAAAAACCCTCATAACCTTCCGTTTTTTCAGGAACTTCTTTTTGAGGCAATGCCGTAGCAAATTGAGCTGCGACTAATAAAGCATTAACCATGCTGTCTTTAGCCGTTCCAGGGTGCACACTGGTCCCTTTAATCGTTAATTCGGCTTGAGCCGCGTTAAACGTTTCGTATTCAAATTTGCCAACCCTTCCACTATCTAAAGTGTAAGCAAAATCAGCTTGAAACTGATCAACATCAAATAACAATGCGCCGCGTCCAATCTCTTCATCTGGCCCAAAAGCAACGCGTATTTTGCCATGAGGAAGTTCTGGGTGCTGGATAAATTCCTCCATCGCAGTAACAATCGAAGCCATACCGGCTTTATCATCTGCTCCTAACAAGGTTGTTCCATCTGTTGTAATCACTGTTTCCCCAATGTAATGCGCTAATTGAGGGAATTCAGCTGTTGTCATCACGATACCCAGCTCTTTGTTAAGCACAATATCGTTGCCATCATAATTCACGTGAACTTGTGGTTGAATATTTTCAGCATTAAAATCAGCCGTATCGATATGAGCAATAAACCCGATAACAGGAACGTCATGAGCTAGATTGCTCGGCAAAGTAGCTGTCACAAAACCGTTAGCATCATTGTATTCGACTTCCTCTAACCCGATTTCTTTTAACTCTTCCGCCAACTTCAAAGCAAATTCTACTTGTGCATAAGTTGTTGGAACGGTCTGACTGTTCATATCAGACCGCGTATTGACTTTAGCATATTTTACAAAACGTTTAAGTAACTGTTCATCCATTTTCTTAGCATCTCCTATTCTGCAACATAAGCATTGCGGTAATCGTAACGAGCGCTGACAGAATGCACTTCAACACCTTTTAGTTTCGGATTGCGCAAATGTACTTCGGCTGTGTGGTATAAAGGGATAAATCCTTTTTCATTTAACATAATTGCTTGAGCATCAAGCATATTTTGCCAACGGGCTTCTGGATCATTTGCATTTACTGTTTCGGCATCATTTAATAATTGGTCAACTTTTTCATTTTTGTAAGGTCCGACATTGAATGTTGTCTCACTATTCATGATATCCAATAAATTGATTGCATCTGGCAAAATAGCTCCCCATCCGCCTAGAATGATATCAAAATCACCTGATTGTCCTTTTTCGATTCGATTGTTTTTAGGCACATTACTCAAATTGATCGTTAGCCCCTCAAAGTTATTTTGCAATTCACCTTGAATGTATTGTCCAACCAGCTTACTTGCCTCATCGTCATCTCCAAGCAAATCGATTTCGATGGTATCGACTCCCAGTTCTTTTTTAGCTTCATCAAAAAGTTGTTTAGCTTTTTCTTTGTCGTACGTTAAAAAATCACCTGCATCATCTGCAAAGTCATTGCCGGTAACTGGATTTGTTACAAAATCATGTGGCACAAATGCGGTTGCAGGAAGTGACCCATTTCCTAAAATCGTATTGGCTAATTCTTCACGGTCCAATATCAAAGAGAAAGCTTCTCTCAATTTAGCATTAGAAAACATTGGCACATCGGTGTAATTGAATTGCAAATAGTTTGTGCGGGCTTCTGGCTCTACAACATATGCTTCATTATCCACGTATTGTTTGGCACTTTCACCTGAAAGAATAGCATCATCTAATCCACCAGATTCAAATAAATTGAGTGCCGTCGAAACTTCTTTAATGACCTGTACGTCAATTTTGTCTAAGGTTATATTTTTCGCATCCCAGTAGTCTTCATTTTTTTGATAACTCCATGATTGATTCGTTCCATCCCATCCAGTTAAAATGAATGGTCCATTATATAAAGTTGTGTCACTACTCGTACCATATTCTGAACCCATCTCTTCTACGAATGCTTGATTTTGAGGAAAGAAAGGCAGAAAAGCCATTTCACCTAAAAAGTAAGATACCGGCACAGTCATCTGCACGGTAAATTCATAGTCTCCAACAGCTTCTATACCTAATTCTTCAGGAGTCATTTCACCATTGATGATTTCTTCAGCATTTACGATAGATGTAAACATATATGAATACGGAGCGGCTTTTTCAGGGTTCACAGCTTGTCTCCAAGCATACACAAAATCATGAGCTGTAACCGGTTCGCCATTTGACCAAGTTGCATCTTCTCGCAATTTGAATGTGTACGTCAACCCATCTTCTGAGACCGTTGTTTCTTCTGCAAGGGCTGGAACTGGCTGATTATTTTCATCCAATCGGTATAGGCCTTCTAAGTATTGACTCATTGCAGTATTTGTTCCAATATCGGATACAAGCAATGTATCGCCAGTCGATAATTCATTTAACACACCCACAGAAATACTCTGGTCTGTTGCCTGATTTTCCCCTTTTGTTGAATCTTTACTCGTTGAGTCTGTATCGCCATTAGATCCACCACACGCTGCAAGTAAAACAGTCGTTACGGTAAGTCCGATAGACAATGCCCCTTTTTTATTGATTTTCATTGCTATACCCCCATAAATTAAAGTATTGTCATCTTACCATAACCCACCCTGAATTTTAACCTTTTTATCATCTTTTTCTCACTTTTCCTCATATTAACTGAATTAATCGTCTAAAAAGTGTATATTCTTGCAAATTAAAATTCTTTAAACTAGAATTAATCCCCCTTGTAGCAATCAAACTATTTCGGTGGTATACTGCTAGTTGCGTTTAAAATGAGTTGAACCAAATCTTTCTTTATTTCCAGCTTTTGAAAGGAGCTTATTTCATTGACCGATAGCTTATCTATGGAACAACAACGTGTTCAAACCGTTGTCAAAAAAATTCAATCTGAACTAGATCAATTAAAAAAAACCGTCGTACACGATAGTGCTGAACAAAAAAAACGCTTAAAAGAATCTGGTGAAATTAAAATCAATCAAGGGTCAAGTGAAAGCATGTGGGAATCAGCTGGTGAATTACGCTTAATTGAACAAGACCTAATGATCCGCAGCAAAACACTCCTTAAAAATCAAAATCGCGTGATGGCTTTAGAAAAAATGGTCGACGATCCTTACTTCGGTCGAATCGATTATGAAGATGAATTGGGCCAAGAAACTATCTATATCGGCATTAGCTCTGTATTTGATGAATACGATAACTTAGTGGTGGATTGGCGCTCACCTATTGCTTCGCTTTATTATGAAGGCAATGTAGGCGACACGATTCCGTTGAAAATTGGCGAAGAAAAGTTAACACTTCTGATTGAATTAAAACGTCAATTTTTAATTCGTCAGGCAAAAATTATTCAACTCTTGGATACCGATAACGTGATGGGCGATCCTTATTTGCTTGAAGCATTAGAAGACCGCTCCACTTATCAAATGGGTGCTGTTATTTCAACTCTTCAAAAACAACAAAATCAAATCGTACGGGATAATTCTGCCAAAATCACCTTGATTGAAGGCGTTGCGGGTTCTGGAAAAACCGTCGTCTTGATGCAAAAAATTGCTTATTTACTTTACACATTCAGAGATCAATTAAAAGCTTCTGAAATTATTTTATTCTCTCCCAATAAAATTTTCCAAACCTATATTTCTCAAGTATTGCCTGAATTAGGTGAAATGAATGTGACCAGCCATACGTTCCCTGAATTTATGAATCAAAGAGTTCCAAAATTCACTCTCATCTCCAACCAAGATGAAGAATTGTCTAAAGTCACTTTACTTAAAGGAAGTCTGCAATTTTCAGAAGCGTTAAAACGCTATACTGATCGATTGAAAACGGACTACATGCGTTTTTCTTCGCTATCTTTCCAAGGTGAAATCATTATCTCAAAAGAAGAAATTAAAGAACAATTTTACAGCACCGAAAGCAACGGTACTTTAGCTAGCAAGTTAGCCTTGCTGCAAACCTTGTTGTTACAAAAAATCGAGCAACTTAAACAGACACAACGAACAGCTAAATGGGTGGAAGATGTTTTACTTTCAATGTCTGATAGTGAGTTGCGCCTACACGAAAGTGAATCGAAAAATGAACAAAAGGCTGAAGAAACCTTGATTGATTCGATTATAGAGACCGCTTATTCACCTCTTATCAAAAGAATTAAACGGTTAAGTTTTATCCGTTATCAACACCAATATGTTCATTTCTTAAAAGCTGTTCCAAAATTGCTTTCCTTAGCAGAATTTTCAATTACTGAAGACATGTGGACAGACCACATTCAACAAGTAGTAACGAACATCGCTCATAAAGAATTAGCGTTGGAAGATATGGATGCTTTTTACAGTTTGTTCCAATTGATGCATGGACCGATTAGCAGCACTAAATTTAAATACATTTGTTTAGATGAAGTACAAGATTTCTCTCCATTCCAATTGCAAATGTTAAAAGACTTTTACCCAACAGCACATTTTGTTCTAAGCGGTGACCTCAATCAAAATATTTTAATGAAGCGACTTTCTTTCAACGACTTAGACACCATTTTCACTGGCAGCTCTTTTCAGCGCTATCAATTATTAACAAGTTACCGGTCAACAAATGAGATTATCCAATTTTCAAACCGTTTTCTAGAAAATCATTCTGCTATAGAAGCCAATTTCCGCGAAGGTAAAAAACCCGAAATGATTTTAACTGCCACTCATGAGAATTATTTGGACTATGTAAAAGAAAAAGTTGCTGAAAATAAAAAAGCCGGTTTTCGTACGGCCTTTATCAGTAAAAATTATGCAGAAGCTGAGCGCTTCTACCAAGAATTAGCACATGCTGGCATTGGCAGCAATTTAGTACTGAAAGATACGGATAATACTCATCATCCTGTTATTGTTATACCCATACAATTAGCTAAAGGATTGGAATTTGATAGTGTATTTGCCCTGTTCCATTATTCGGCTCCTACTTCTTCCAACGACTTATCGACTGCGTATACTATTTGTAGTCGAGCTATGCATGAGTTGTACTTTATCGCATCAGATTTGCAAGATTCATTGGTCAATCGCCTTGAATCAATTGATTACCAGTTAGCTGAATTGAATTAAACAAAAAAAGGAAGGTAAAAAGCAGCTGCTTTTTACCTTCCTTTTTTATTTTCTATTTAATTTAGATCAATTGATAGCACTTCAGCATCTTTTGTTCCTCTGAGAGTAACTGTATCGGGTTGGATCTTCAAGACTACGATATTTGGATCATCTTTTCCGTCAAAAATGAGTTTCATATACGGACTCCAAAGATGTTCAATCAGTGCTTGATCTTCAGTAATGGAAACTTGACCAGCTATCTCGACATATTTGTTATTCAATAACCCTGTATCATAGCCCAATAAAACAAACGCATAAGGATTCTTTTCCAAATCTTCTACTTTATGCGTGCGTTTATCCGTCAGTGTATAAAGAATGAATCCTTCATTAAAAAAAGTCATGTAACGAGATACTGGTTTACCCTCTGAGACAGTAGACAACGTTCCTACATTATTTTTTTTAATAATTTTTAAAGCTTTATCACGCTCGTCAGCCATAATTGCATCCCTCCATTTTGAGCTCATTATGGCATATCTATCTTTCTTATTCAAAAGATACGATTCCATTTACTGTAAAGAAACCGTCTAAAAGAACACGCTATTCCATTTGAATAGGATTATAACTTTCCTGGTGCTCGTCGGTTCTACACAGATGCCTTTTTCGGTCATCGAATGGAATTTTTTGGAATGGCAAGACAAACCTGAAGCGATGATGACCGCTGTTGAAAAAGCGAATATGGAATAAGATGATTCGTTTAACTTACTTTCAAATAGTCGGCTAAACCTGATTCACTCAAAAAAAATTTACTTTTTATAAAACAAGGCCTTATTTACATTCATTCTTATTCAGCTTCAGAAACAACGGTAAATCGTTCATTTTTATGTGTTACTTGTTCCATTTCATCCACAATGGCAATCGCAAAATCTGCATAACTGATGTAGCTTTGATTTGTTGAGTTTACGATAACTTGGTTAGTTCCAACTTGGTAACTGCCCGTTCGTTTACCTGTTGCATCAAAATCTAAAGCAGGACTGACAAACGTCCATGTTATGTCGTCAGTTTTTTCTAAATCTGCTAAGTTTTTGGCTTGATTAATAGCTGTCGGCTGAAAAAAAGTTGGTAAGTCTGGCGTATCCATCACACGAATCGTTTGTTCTTCATTTACATACAAACTACCTGCTCCGCCGACTACAATCAATCTTGTTCCAGGGGCACCTTTTAATGCTTCAATTAAAATTTGACCAAATTGTACGTGTTTAACAGCTTGTTCCTGTTCCATTCCTGTACCAAATGCATTAATTACTACATCATATTTTTTCAAATCTTCTGAAGTTAATGTAAAGAAATCTTTCTCAACTACTTTCAACTCTTTATCTGCTAACTTTTCTGCATTTCTTACAATAGCAGTTACTTTATGACCTCTATCTTTTGCTTCTTTTGCAATCAAACTACCCGCTCTTCCTGTGGCTGCAATAACGGCGACTTTCATCTCTTTGCCCCCCCTAAAGTTTATTCCTTCTTTTTATCAGATTAACACAGGGTTCATTTTAAACAAAATTTCTCGTCTTTAAAAACCTTTTGTTTACCATTATTTACAGTAAATTAGTCTAAATGTCACAAAATTGTGAACTAATTGTGACAAACGCTGTTGCTTTTTGTACAAATACATAGTAAGATACTACTTGTAAACGAATTCCAATTTTATTTAGCAATTATTAATTAGTTTAATTATAAACAGGAGAGTGAATAAAATGATTACATTGTATACAACACCTAGCTCAGCTTCATGTCGTAAAGCAAAATCATGGTTAGAGGAAAATAACCTGTCTTTTATTGAAAAAAATATTTTCAATGAAAGTTTAACTATTTCAGAACTTAAAGCAATTTTACGTTTGACAGAAAATGGAACAGAAGATATTATCTCATACCGTTCACAAGCTTTCCAAAATTTAGATGTACCATTAGATCAACTTTCATTGTCTGAAGTATTAGAATTAATCCAAGCAGAACCAAGTTTGATTCGTCGCCCTATTTTAATCGATGAAAAAAGATTGCAAATTGGATTCAACGATGATGACATCCGTCGTTTCTTGCCAAGAGAAGTTCGTCGCATCGATTTGTTAGAAATGCAAAAACAACTTTCTCATATTTCTTAAATCACTATTATACTTAGCAGAAAAAGAATCTTTTTTCTTATAAACTAATAGTCCAACCACATAAAAATAACGCTCACTCCATTAGCCTACAACGTTAATGGAGTGATTTTTTTATAAAAATCACTCCTTCTAACAGAAATTTCAGTAAGATCCTGTTAGAAGAAGTTATTCTCTTTAATCCATTATTTCTTAATATCCTTATCAACTGTATTGTGTAAGCTAGGTTGTGCGGGTTTTAAAACAGGTTTTTCTCCCAACACTTCTGGCTCATCTTTATAGATAAATGTTCCGCCATTTGAAGATGTCCTTGGGATTCTGCATTAATATTTGAATGAAAATCAGCAAGTAAATTTTCACTTGCAGTAATATATGAACCATTACAAGGAACGCCATTTGAATCTTTTGCAGTGGGTCCAAGACCTGTTACGATAGCATGTTGTAAATCCATGCCTCCCATAACAGCTGCAATAGCAGGATCACTTTCAAATGCGTTTTCTTGAGGATCGACTGGAGCATCATCTAGTAATTGAGCAATCATTGTTGCAATCATTTCCACGTGTCCGATTTCTTCCGAACCAGTATCTAAAATCAAGTCTTTGTATTTACCATTTCCCCTTGTATTCCATCCTTGAAACAAGTATTGCATAGCTACTGAAATTTCACCCTACTGTCCGCCTAGAATTTCTTACATCTTACGAGCCATAAGTGGATCCGACTTGTCAGATTTTGCATAATATTGTAATTCTTTTTTATGAATGAACATCTTTTCTTACCATCATTTCTTCTCCGTCACCTTATTTTTTATTACACTTCAAAGAATCCGCTCTCAAATTTATGGTTATTTTCCATTTTTTTCAAAAATAAATGCCAATATAAAAGCACGTTTTTTCCTTTTTCAGAAAAAAACGTGCTCCCTTAAATTTTAAACCATCATTCTCTTCTCCAACTCTCGCAATACTTCTCCTCGATAGAAAATAAAAGTCACAATCAACATGACCGTACTGAAGCCAATTGACAACCAGGCTGGTAAAGGAGTCGTTACCCAATCGAAAAATAGGAAAACAGCCGGAATCAAGCCAATCATCGCAGCACACAATAAATACACAATATAATCTTCTACTTCTACTTTCACCAAACGAACAGCGATATACATGGCAATAAGCGCAAAAATACAGATCATTGGCACAGCATGAGTGGTAGACCAAGCGGACCACCCCTCTACATAATCCCAATAAATACTTAATAGCGACAGCGAAATAATTAAATAAACGATGCTTTTAGCGATATTTCGACGTTTGCGAATAATGATTAAAACAACGAGCCACATACTCACTATACCAAATGAAACAATATTCAATCCTTTGGGCGAATGTAAAAAGAACAATTCAATGATTAAGGATATACTGATAGTCGCAAGAGAGATTATCGTTAAGATCCTCATAACTTGTTTCTTATTAAACCGTAAAGGAATATCTGGATAAGGATTAGGCAATGGCGGTTCAGAACCCTTTTCCAAAGGCTGATGACAAAGAGGGCAATTTAACCAATCCCCATTAACAGACACTTTACATGCTTGACAATAATTCACTCTTCCTCACCTCTCAATTCTGGACCAGCTATTTTATTAGCTGAAATGGTCACTGGAACTCCCAGAGCGGTTAAATCTCTAACGAATTGCTTATATAACGTTGTATCAATAAATGGCGAATTTAGGCAAATGGATAAATGATCTCGATGACTGACGACACAGAACTGCGGTCTTACGGCAGATGTTTGAAAATAAACTTGATGAACTTTCTCATCAATGGTTTGGGGCAACTGAACTTTTCCTAAATTAGACATTGCAAAAGTTAACCCGCGGTTGTTAAAATAATTGATTACTTTTAACAGACCATCTTTGATTGGACGAATGATTACACGCGTAAAAGGGTTAAATTCATAGGAAATCAGCTTATTCAATCGGGTTTCCAAACTATTTGGACTAAGCTGTTGTTGCAATTGTTCCTTAAGCGTTTTGCAAATAGCTGCTAAATTGATTTCCTCTGCAGGGTCATAGGTATATTCCAAACGTGTCGTGCTAAAAAAGTTTCTGGCAGAATTTGAATAATAAAATTGCCTCAAATTGACCGGAACCGAAACCGCAATCGTCATCCCGTCTTGTACAGCGGGATTTGTTTTGCGAATTGCTTCAATAAACAAAGCTGTTAAATAAGTCGTAAGAGAAGCCTGCTGTTCATGTGCTAATGTTAGAACAGATTGGACCGGCATATTTAATTCAACGGCATGCGTTCGGTTATCAATGGTTCGTTTGCCTTTGATTTGATACACTTTCTTTTTTTTCTTTTTATTTTCTAAAGATGTTGGTTCATTTTGGATGAACTTTTTTCCATAACGCAGTGCAAATTTACCAACGGTCTTGCTTGCGCCCGCCAACTTTCGAATAGCCGATTGTGCAGCATCTGTGTAACTGCGCTGCCCTTTATGACGAAAATACTGGATAAAACTATCTACATTTGCATTTTCTCTGGTGCGTTCTAAGCGAGAATTCTCCTTATTTATGTCAGAAGGTGCTTGAGCCTGTTGCAGAAGAACATATTCACTCAGTAAATCTTCAAAGAACCACAATGCTCCTGTTCCATCTGACAAAGCATGAAAAACTTCTAAATGAATCCGATTTTGATAGTACACTACTCGAAAAAGTAATTCTTTACGATCAAAGTGATACAACTGAGAACAAGGAGGTTGTTCATCTAATAGGACTTGAGGCTTAAGATCACTTTCTTCTAAGTAATACCAAAATACTCCACGTCGCAAAACACTACGGTATAGGGGATAAGCTTCTAACGTAAGTTCTAATGCTTCTTGCAACAGTTTTGGATCAACTGATTCTTCCATGGCTGCACTTAGTCGAAAGACTTTTGTGTCAAAATCAGTCATAGCTGCGAGAAAAATATTAGACGCATTATCCAGTCGAACCCAATTTTTCCGTTTCATATTCTCCTCTCCTTTGCTCTACTAAATTTCCCCTTACTGTTTAATCTTCATTCAAAAAAATATTGATAGCTTCATAAGTGGCTGTCATCGATTCAGCAAATCTTGGATAAGTAATAAAACCATGTACGGCTCCACCGATACGTTGGATTACTACCTCATTTCCTGCTTCTCTTAACGCTATTCCATACATTTCCCCTTCATCGCGTAACGGATCGAATTCAGCTGTAATGACCAATGTTTTAGGTTGATGTGTTAAGTCTTTTGTCATCAGGGGTGCGACATAAGAATTTTTACGCTCCGCTAAATTAGGTTCGTACATTTCCATGTATTCTTGGACCTTTTTAGCTGTTAATCCATATTTATACCCATTTGTGCGAATAGATTCAAATGGAGAACTTTCTGTATGGTTCCAATAAGTAACCGGGTAAAGCAAAATTTGTTTAGTCGGAACAATTTTTCCTTTGTCTCTCAACATTAACGAAACAGCAGCAGCTAAATTCCCACCCGCTGAATCTCCAATTAACGTAATTTGCGAAGCTTCCATCATCCCACTTAGTTCCAAATGAGTCATTAGCGTCTCTGCTACCCGGTAACAGTCTTCTAAGCCTGATGGATAAGGATATTCAGGAGCTAATCGATAATCAACTGAATAAACAACTCTTCCAGTCAAATCTGCCATATTGATGCACGCCGTTGTATAGGTGTCAATGTCTCCAATCACCCATCCTCCTCCATGAAAGAAAACTAAAACATCGTCATTTAATGGTTCTTTAGGATAAAAAATACGCACCGGAATATCATGCGTTTGATCTTTTGAATAAATTTTCTTATCCAATATACGGTACCCTTTTTTTGGTTTCGCCGAAAAAATTTGCTGCATTCTTCGTACCCAAACGTAATCCTTTTGCATATCTATTTTTGGTGAAGATAGTAACTTTAAGATAATTCTAAATAATGGATTCATTGTTTTTCCCTTTCCAACTACCCGATTCTTTTTCTTCAGCATGAATTATTCGATTGGGATTGTCAAGATAAACTACTATGTAGTTGGTACTGCTCGTTCTTTTCATTGGTTTTCAGATAATCAATTACGCCATTCAAAAAAGCCATCATTTAGACTAATAAACAGTGGCTTTTCAAACATTCGCTCCTATTACTGAAAACATTTATTTTCATCATTTTTCTACCTCTAATAAATAGCTTCTATGAACGCTTCTATTTCTTCAACAGCTGCCATTTTATAGCCACCATGTATCTTTTGTATTTCATTTATCATGGCTTTGCCTACTCCTTCTCCTCTAAAAGAAGGAAGAACCGCTAAATGTTGAATCAAGAACTCATTTTCTTGAACGTTAATTCCGATTACTCCAATATATTTTTCTGCTTCTTTCCATAAATACATCTCCCAATTAGGATTTTGCTCATAGCGTTGCATCGTTCTTTGGAGTTGCTTTAAATCATGCTCTTTTGGCATATAAGACACCAAACCTAAGGCAACTTTATTGTAAGCATTTCTATACTTCACTAGCATCAGATACCACTCCTACTCATCCAAACCTTTTCTAACAAGGTATATGTTTATGTCTACTGTCTGCAGTTCTTTTAATTACAGTAAAAGATTACCACAGATCTTTTTTTCATCCCACCATAATGAACCTATTATTCTTTTTTTAAAATAGAAATATCATCGTTAATGCTCACATTAGTTGATTTCTATTTTTAAACTTTTCATTACATCCAATGTTTCCTCATGCAATTTTTCAGTCGTTCCTATACATAAATCTTCCAATACTCTAACAGTTGCAAGCGGAAAAGAATTGTGGAGCATGATGGCATTGGACAATACACATACATTGGTTTCTACTCCAACAAAATCAATGACTCTATCCGGATCATCTTCATACATATTTCTTAATTTTTCTGCATCTTCAGGTGAAATAGCATGAAATTTCTTGTTAATGCCTTTATGTTCTTTCAAAGCTGCTTTTAACGGACCAAATAATGCCATACCCCACTTTTTTTCTTCATCCGAACGATGATCATTTTCTAAATCATGCTGGTTTATTGTGTAATAAATAGGCTCCCCTTTTTCTTCTTGACGATGAATTTCCTCAATAATTTTTGGTACAATCTTTGCGGCATTCGGTACCGCTAAAATGCCTTTTTCATTATCCACAAAATCATTTTGCATATCAATGACAAACAACATCCAATCTCCTCCATTTATTTATCTAGTTACTAAAAAAAGCCGCACTGCTGTGCAACTTTTTTAGTAACTAGTACAGTTTTAACCAACATTAGTGATTTTTTGGTTGGTTTGAATCACTAAAAGTAGCATTTGTTCCTTCAGGTTTCACCACAACTCCAGGTAGGATAGGGTTCCCGTCAGTCCCCGAAACCATCGTATTACCCGCTGGTACAGTTACAATTGGTTTGGTTCCTTCATTTGATGTCGTATGATTGGTTTCATCATCAACCAGCACCACATATTCTCCATTTTTAATAGCTGTGTTATATGTTTCAGTCGATTTTTTATCAAACCCGTATTTTTTTAGTGGATTATCCTCTTCATCTTCATTTGAAAAAATATTTTTCACCTTTTCCCATACTGAAGGTTTACTTTCATTGGTTAGAACAGCATCCACTTCAGCCAATGTTTCAGCATGAATGGCTTCTATTTTTTCTTTTTTTGCTACTACAGTAATGTTATCCCCTCTATGTCCTTCTTTTAGTAATTCATCAATTTTACTTACCGTTTCTTCTAGCGTTGGATAAGCTCCTTGTATTTTTTTCATTATCACTCCACACCTCTCAATTTTTTTGCTATTTGCTTGTCCTAATCATATCAAATAAAACAACCGCTTCCAAAGAATACGTTTTTCTATTTTTTCCTCACTTTCAGTCTCAATTACTATTCAAAAAAAGCTCTTAAGTGCTACAATAGAACAAGAGCAAATTGGTATAGAAAAATTAATGGAATGATTTTAAGGGGGTAATGAATATGGGAAGACATTTTAATAAAATTGGATTAGTTGCCCTTACGTCATTTGCAGTGTTAAGCGCATGCGGAAATGATGAAAAAGGGAATGGTAATACTGGTCAAGAACAGCAAATTTTACAACTTGCAGCTGAATCAGAAATGGATACAATGGATACAACTATATCCACTACAAACTTTACACCGATGAACAATGTTTATGAAGGTTTGGTTACGTATGATTTAGAAGGCAATTTAGTTCCAGGCAATGCAGCCAATATGCCTGAAGTTTCTGAAGATGGTGTCACGTACACCTTTACGCTACGCGATGATGCGAACTGGTCAAATGGCACACCTGTTACAGCCGATGATTTTGTCTTTGCTTGGAAAAGAATGGTGAATCCAGAAAATGGATCCGGATATGCTTATTTGTTTTCAGGTATTGTAAAAAATGCTGAAGCTATCCTAAATGGTGAAGCAGAAGTAGATACATTGGGTGTTGAAGCACTTGACGATAAAACATTAAAAGTAACATTAGAAAAACCCGTTCCTTATTTTCTCGATGTCTTAACAATTCCATGCTATTTCCCACAAAATGAAGCTTTTGTAACCGAAAAAGGTGAAAACTATGGCTTAAATGCAGAAAATGCTATCTATAATGGACCATTTACATTGGCGGATTGGGATTCTGCTTCAGGAGATTCTTGGAAATACATGAAAAATGATGAATATTGGGATAAAGATACCGTTCAACTTGACGAAATCAATACTCAAGTCGTCAAAGAAGTGGGAACTGGACTTAATCTTTATGAGTCTGGCGAGTTAGATTCTATTGATTTATCCGGTGATTTTGTCGCTCAATACACAGAAAATCCTGATTTTAAAACGAATGACAAAGCCTGGATCTATTACATCGAGGTCAATCATGATGTTCCCGAATTAGCGAATGAGAATATTCGTAAGGCTTTAACTTATGCCATTGATCGTCAGGGATTTACTGATAATGTACTCTTAAACGGGTCTCACTCTATTTTCGGACATGTTCCAAACGGCTTGGCTAAGAACCCTGAAACAGGTGCTGATTTCCGTGAAGATGCTGGGGATGTTGTACAATATGACGTCAATATAGCCCAAACGGCTTGGCAAGCTGGCTTAGAGGAATTAGGTGTAGACACTGTTACACTAGAGTTAACAACTTCGGATTCTGAAGACAGTAAGAAGTTAGCTGAATTCCTACAAAGTGAATTGCAAAATAACTTACCTGGATTAACAATTGACATTCGTCAAATGCCTGATAACTCAAGACTAGATAATATCAAATCGGGTAATTACCAAATCGCTACTTCTTATTGGTTAGCTGACTTCGCGGATCCAATTAACTTTGTTGAACGTTTTGATACCGATATTAATCGTGGTAATTATTCATTTGAAGACATCGACGCACTTGTAGATCAAAGCAATCAACAATACGATGATGCCTTAGCAAGATGGAACACGCTGATTGAAATTGAAAAAGTAGCCTTGGGTGAACATTATGTTGACGTTCCAATCTACCAAACAGCAGAAGCTTACCTTGAAAAACCTTTTGTAAAAGATATTTACCGTCCTGTTTTCGGTAGTCGCAGCTTCAAATATGCTTCTATTGATGATACTCAAACAAATTAAACGATAACAATCTTAAAAAACGCTCTTTTCATTTTAATGAAAAAGAGCGTTTTTTTGACATAACTCACTATCTGAGAATAAATGATATTATTCTTATAGATTTTACGATATACTCAGATTATAACTAGTTTTAAGGAGAACATTAAATCAAATTAAAAATTGTAACCGATTCAACTGTTGAATTAACTGAAGAAGAAGTATCTCGCTATGGTATTACGATTGTTCCACTATCCTCTATGATTGATAATGTGGTTTATCATGATGAGATTGAAATAACAAATGAAGAATTTTTACAAAAAATGAAACAATCATCTGAGTTACCAAAATCTTCTCAACCTCCAGTTGGGAAATTTTTGGAAGCGTATAACGATCTAACGGCTGATGGTAGTGAAGTTTTATCTATCCATGTAACTGAAACGTTAAGTGGGACTGTTCATTCGGCTCATCAAGCTGCCGGTTTATCAAATGGAAAAGTAACCGTTATCGACTCTGAATTTTGCGCTCGCGCACAAGCGTTTCAAGTTCTTGCTGCAGCTGAATTTGCCAGCACTGCTTCGACAATGGAAGAACTATTAACTCATTTAGAAGATATCAAATCAAGAACTATTCTCTATATCAGCATTGCCAACCTTGAGAACATGATAAAAGGCGGTCGTATCGGAAAAACGATGGGTAAATTGACTTCGCTAATGGATATCAAAGCAACTTTACAAATGACTAATGGGAAACTGCATTCAGATTCAAAAGGACGCGGAACGAAATCTATCGTAAAACGCTATAAAGAAATCTGTCAGACTTTACATGATGCTCCAAAAAAAGTTCATGCCATTGGTTTTACTCACATTGGTATGAGCGACTATTCAACCACTATTTTAGCTATGTTAAAATCAACTTTTCCACATGTTGAACCCATGGTGTCTTATGCTTGTCCTAGTGTAATGACTCATGCTGGTCCAGATGCCATTTCAGTGCAGTTTTTATTAGAAAAATAATGCCTATTTAATTCCATAGTAAAAGCCAATCTATTCCTAAATTTATAGGAATGGATTGGCTTTTACTGTAGATAAAGAACAACTATTTTACTTATTAAGTTACTGAGTCTTATTCCTCTTTGAGTACTCGTGCTAATAAACTTTATTCGATTAGCAAATTCTGATTGGGATAATAAATTAGAAGGACCAATATACTTCTCTACTTTATGAGCTTTTATCCTCCAAGCTATCATTTCAGTCGTCATTTTTTTTATTTCTGAAAATAACAACCACCTGATGATTAAAACACTCACAGAACGATAATTGCTAGTCCTGAATTGAAAAAAGCAGAAAAAATTAATCAATAGTAATAAAGGTAGAAAGGTAAAATAGACATTTTATTTGTCATTTCGGTAATGAGTAATTTTAATGAATAATCTTATAATTTATAACATATTTTTTCATTTTAGCTATCACTTGATAGCTTACTTTAGACGGGCAAAAAGTTTTTTTCCATCACCCATCTTCTCATCCTAAAAAAATTGAAAGGTAGCCTTAAAACAAAGAAAAAGCCTCAAAAAAACTAATCTATTTCATCTAGTTTTTTTGAGGCTTTATTAAAATTTTTTTCACCTTATATTGGAATCATTTCTTACTATCAGTCATTTTCGACAGATAAGAACTCACCAGTTTCAGCATTCAGATGCACATCTACTTCATTGTTGCCTTCTTCAAATTCACCTGTAAACAATGGTGTTTTAGTGTCATCATCTGCTTCTAAGTTCCAAGAAACAAGTACAGCATTTGGAGCTTCTTTCTCAGATTTGGTAATTAATTCATCAATAGCCATTAAATCATCGACCATCAATTCTTGATCATCAAAGTCTGCATCTTTCTTTTCTGTGTTGTTTTTTGTTTCTTTTCCATCTTCAGCATTTACTTCCCATTCAATTTCTTGCGTATCATCGAAACCATTAATTTCAAATGTGTATTTACCAAAATCTTTGTCAAAGTCAATTGAAGAAATAGCAGCGTTTGGATAAGCTTCTTGGAAATCAGCAATAGCTTGTTCATAGGTTACTGAAAAACTTTTCCCTTCAAAGTTTTTAGATGCAGATGATTCAGAACTAGCTGATTCTGTTGTTGATGAACTTGCCATTGAATTAGCAGTTGATTCTTTTGTCGAAGTTGCTGAATCATTCGTTGTCGTATCTGTGCCACCACATGCAGCCAAAAGAATAAGTGCACTTCCACTAATCATTCCTACTTTTAATTTCATTTTCATAGTATCATCTCCTTACTGCTATAATACCAAATTAGACCAAATTTTGACACAAATGTGCTTTTAATGACTAAAAATCAGCCTCAAGTTGTAGTTGTTTTCTGTGTTTAAAAAGGTCATTCTCTTTTTTAGTGTTTAGCTTTTTTCAAGTTCCGATTTTAAGAATTTTGCCAATTCTAACATCGCATATTTTTCAGCCATTTTTTCAGCATCTGCATTATAGTTGGTATTTGTATTTACATCATATGCATACGCTACTCCATTAACATCAAAAATAAATTCAACAGCCGCAACGTCAATTTTTTGTTCCTTTAGAAACTGTTCATACAGCTTAATTTGGTCAATCGGTAGGGAATCAATAATCGTAAACTTATTGATTACTGGCACATCCCCAATTTGGCAGCTGTCTGCTGGGCACAACTCAAATCCATCACTTGAATCAACTTTCACCGCATAAAAGAACTTCCCGCCAATAAATTCAGAACGGACAATCGTTCCATCAGCTGGCTTAATGTATTCTTGAATTAAACTGATTCCATCAATTGAATCTTCAAATTCTGGTCCATAAACATACGTTTTTAATTCTTCAATAGAATTTAGTAACCGGACTCCTAATCCTTTTCCTGCACGGTTGTGTTTGATAATAAAAGGAAATTTATTTAGTTTTTCAGCTGCTTTAAGAATATGCTTTTTACCAACTGCCCCATATGTCTCAGGAGTTTGGATACCTTGTTTTTGTAGGGCTAAATGCTGTTTTAATTTGCTTACTTCTAACTCAATGGCTTTTGTCCCATTAAACACAGTAGCATTATGGCTTTCTAACCAAGTCAAAAGATTATCTGTTAACTCAGGTGCATAACGGTGTCCGCGAGTATGAGATGAAGCACTCATACGATTATAAAAAATTCCTTCCGGTGGTTCTTCTTGAATATCAATCAACCCATCAGATAAGTCCCATAATTCATAAGGTGCATTAATTTCGTCTAAACGCGCTGTCAAATGTCTCGTCCAATCATTGTTTTCATGAATAATATAAATTTTCTTCATTTTATTCTCTCCTCATATCCATTTTAAGTTGCATTGTTTATTTGCTTACTTCAGCTACTTCTTTTTTGTAGTCTGATTGTTTATCATATCCAAATGCGTCTTCTGACTGAGCAATAAGAACGGGGGCTAAAGCATTCCCTACCACGTTGACGGCAGAACGGCCCATGTTGATAAAGAAATCGACTGAAACCATCAATGCCACTCCCTCAGCAGGTAGACCAAGTTGTGTCGCTGCCGCCAATAATACGACTACCGCTCCTGAAGGAACTGTCGCGATTCCTTTAGTAACGATTGTTAAAAATAAAACCAACGCAACTATTTCGCCAAATCCTAGTGTTACATCATAAATATTAACAATAAACATGGTCGCTAAGCTAATGTAAACACATGCTCCACCTAGATTAAATGAATAGCCCAGTGGTGTTACAAAAGCAGAAACAGATGGCGATACACCAAATTTTTTTAAGCGATTAATTAAAGAAGGCAAGACAACGCTTGAACTTCCTGTCGTAAATACAACTACGACTAAATCGCTAATTTCTTTTAGCATTGTAAAGTAAGGAACATGGAAAAACCAAGCAATGATTGGAAAGATAATCAAAATAATGATTATGAATGCTAGGTACGTAAATAAGACAAATTGTCCTAAAGAAAATAGATTTTCTATCCCATATGCGGCTATATCATAGGCCAAAAATCCAAATACCCCAATGGGTGCGAAAGAAATCGCATAATCTACCATCTTAAACATCGCTTGAGACCACGATTCAAAAAATGAAATAACCGGTTGCCCTTTTTCACCGATAGATACTAAAGCCAAACCAAGAAAGATACCAAAAAATATGATTGGCAATAGATTTCCCTCTGCAAAAGCTTGAAAAATATTACTCGGTACAATACTCAAGAAAAAGCTTTGAAAGTCGATTCCACTTGCAATGCCATCCAGCGATTCAGTAGAAATAGCCCCTGTTTGAAAGTTACTGCCGATCCCAGTCCACTTTCCAGCCAAAATACTAAGAATAATCAACCCTGTAGTAACCGTGAAGAAATAGATAAATGATTTACCTGCTACTTTTCCAAAAGTTTTTGCATCACTAATATTAACTATCGCTAAAATAATGACCGGAAAAATAAGCGGTACAATAATCATTTGAATCAAGTTCATAAAAACTGTGCCAAGTATTTCTAATTGAAGACCTAGTGTTTTACTGAAATAACCGATTAGTATACCCGCCAATCCTCCAATAACAACTTGTAACATGAGGCTTGGCCTTTTTATTCGTTTACTATTTGCTAACATTTTTTATTTTCCTCCTAATTGATTGAATAATCTGCACAAAAAAAGTGCATGAGCGATAGACACTCATGCACAGTTGATTCATCTTTAGACTAAATTACGAGAGTCCTATACCTAAAAAAATAGACTATTTCTCTTGTAATTGATTATAGAGCTAACCTTTATATGTTTAGACAGAAAGAAGCTCTAAGAAAGATGATGACTGATAACATGAGTGGTTCATACAACATGGACAACACAACATGTTTAAACAGTTCATCTTTTTCATTCTAGCTTCCTCCTTTTAATTTTTTTTATTTCTTTAATGGTGAGCGCTCACCTCTTAAAGTGAATTCATTGTAACAATGTGAAAAATGAATGTCAACCGTTTACTTTGGACCAGCTTTTCGTTGACTACATTCAGTAGACCATTTTTTGGGGCTTTAAACCTTCTTGCTACACTTTTTCTACTAGTACCTTTTTTTGCAAGTTTTGAGCGTCTTTTACACTAAATGACGTACTATCAATGTGCTGAACTTTGCTCGCTGAACACGCGGTAGCAAACGTTAGAGAGTCTACAAAACTTTTTTTCTGCGTTAAACTGGCTAAAAAAGAACCTACAAAACAATCCCCAGCTCCTGTATCATTTTTAACAACGATAGTCGGAGGACTAATTTGGTAAAACTCGTTTCCATGTCCACATAAACTGCCTGAACCACCTTGCGAAACGATGACGTAATCAATCGTTTTTGTTAATTCTTTTACAGTATCCAACAACGATTGCCCATGATTGGCAAGTTCTAGTATTTCAAATCGATTCGGTTTAATGAAATTCACACCTGCTTTTACGGCAGCTTTTAATGCTTCACCCGAGAGATCACACGCAATAAAACAGCCTATTTTATTTAGTAAAGTTATTAGCTGTTCTAAATCCTTAATCTCAAACCCTGGAGGCATGGAACCTGCAATCAATACAGTGTCCTCAGGTTTTACTTTTTCTTCAACTTTATCTACTAACAACGATTTATCGTAACTTGAAACTTCGTATCCTCTTTCAGTGATAAGAATGCTGCCGCTAACGCCTTTTTCTACTATTACATAACTTTCTCTAGTTGGTTTACCGTAAACATCCACTAGGTCATGGTTAATATTTTTTTGTTCCAATATTTTTTCTAGTTGCCTTTTATTTGTTGTTCCACAAAAACCTAATGCTTGATTTTCTACTTCTAATTTACTCATAGCATAAGAACCATGATGCCCTTTACCGCCTAAGTCATAAGCAACGCTCTCCAAGCGGTTGTTTTTCTCTTTAGTCAATATCTCTTCAAGGTATAATAACCGGTCGATAGTTGGGTTTAATGTAATGGTATAAATCATCTAATATCCTCCTCTTTTTGAAGCTGATAACTTATTACGAAACTTATTATAACACTTAATTAACTCGTTTACATATTCAACCCTTTTTATGACCTTTCCAAACAAAACAACATACTTTTATCCTCGTTCTTGTACCGTGCATGATACAGTGAGTCCCATTTCCTGCTCCACTTTAACGTGCAACTAGCTTGGACGATACAGTGAAGTCCTTTTCATCTCTCACTGTATCGTCCAGAACCGTTGCATGATACAGTGAGACTCATTTTGCGCTTCACTTGTTCATGCAACCAACGGACGTTAGTTGTCATAAAAAGAAACAAAGGAATCGCTATTAGACGAAAATGCGCCCGAGCAGTTGTCTAAAGCCAAAAAAGTTCATTGCATTTTTGCAATGAACTTTTTGGGACAGATTGCTACCTTAACTCCAGTCTCTTTGTTCTTTGAATGTTAAATCAGAGTCAACCGAATAAAAGCAAAACAAACAAATGCCGACAATACTGCTAAAAAGCCGCTAATACTAAAAAGGATAACCGCTAAGTGAGGAGTTGTTCCTTCTTCAGCAGCTTTCAGCTCCACATTTTGCTTCATCGTCATAATACCTAAAATAATGGCCATAATATTTCCAGTCAATACATTGCTGCAGATAAAAATAAGCATGGTTCCTCGCCAAACTTTCTGACTAATCTGATTTTGTGCAGCTGATAAAATAACAAACCAAAATAGTGACAGCAATGCCATTAACAACATTACAGGGTTCATAGGTTGACTCGTCAAGTAAACTGAGAAAGCTTCTCCACTTAAATTAGCATTCACAGCAAAGTACACAAAAAAGATAACCGGTGCTAAAATCAAATAACTACGTAGAAAGAAAAATGGCTCAAACTTACTTTGCAAACTAGCTAAACTTTGTTTCATCTTAGTGTTCCTACCTTTCATCTTTATTTTGTTGATAATAATCAAAATAGGCTCTAAATAAAGAATCAGTGACTTGAAAAAGCGGTAAAAACGAAAAAATATCTTCTCCATTCAATGGGATTGATGTTGCTTGAAAATAAAGATTATGGGTCGCCATAGACGCTAATTTGTTGTTTCTTAAATTAGTGATCGACAAAATCGGAACCCCTTTCAATTTAAGCATATTCATCTCGTCTTTAGCTTCTTGGATATCGCCGCTTAATGATAAAACAATCAACAAATCATCTTCTGTGATTGTTGATGCTACAGCCATTTGCAATTCTCTTTGAGCAGAAAGAAGAATAAAAAACTTTTCTAACGGTACAAAATTGCGTCTGAAATCAGACAAAACATCTCTTTGACCCCAACCTGTTCCATAACAAAAAATACGTTTAGCACCATGAATTTCTTTTAAAATCGGCGTTAATTCGGTTTGATTGAATAACTTTGAAGTTGCCTGACTATCCAAACTTTGCATTGAGCTGAAATTCACTTGTGTCTCATTCCTTTGCACTTGTTCGGAATCATTTTTCAAACTGTATTTAAACTCACTAAATCCTGAAAAGCCTAATTTTTTTGCCAATCTTACAATGGATGATTTCGAAGTATGAGTTTTTTGACCCAATTCAACAATCGGCATCGTTTGACACTCATTTTTATGCTTCATAATATAAGATATGATTTGTAAATCGTTTTCATTTAGTTCATGGTAGTGTTGATTAACAAGTACTTCTAAGTCCAACTAAATCTCTCCCTACTATTAACAATGTACAAAAAAATGGAGTCGGTTATCTCTCCATTTTTTTGTATACATTATTATAGCATATGATTATTTTAATTCAGGCCAGAAGTCTTTGTTAGCTACAATTAAGTCATCTAGTATTTGTCGAGCTACACGAGCATTCGGCACAACCTTAGAGACAGTTAGTGCTTGCCATAATTTTTGGTAAGACTTTTCTTCCCATGCTTCAACGACTAATTTTTCAACGGCTACTTGTTGTTCCATCAATCCTTTTTGGAAACGAGGGATTTCTCCTTGATTGATCATTTCAGGACCATTCGAACCAACAATACAAGGAATTTCTACCATAGCTGTTGGATCAAAGTTAACAATTGCACCATTATTTGGTACGATTAGTAACATTCTTTCACGGGTGTTGTATGCAATTGCTCTAGCTAAATCAACGATATAAGAAGCATGATCATCAGTAACTAATTTTGCATCTTCAGCTGTTTTAATATTTGCAATACGATTACATTCAGAGAATACTTGTTTTTCACGGTGATCCATCACTTCATTTGCACGAGTGTATTCAGGATTAGCTTTTTCAGCTTCATCTTGTGAGAACAAGTAGTACTTCAAGTACGTATTTGGTAAAGTATTCGGATCCAAAGCAAACGTTTCTTTTGCTTTGCCGTAAGTATGCATCCAGCTTGGTTCAATGTCTTCACCTGGAACACCTTCTAATTCTCCTGGAGTAACATAACCATGTTCTGCAACGTGTTTTTTGATCGCTGGCATCAAATCATTGCCGTCTTTATCGCGAATATCGGTCCACCAACCAAAGTGATTTAAGCCATAATAACGAACCGTAATTTCTTTACGGCTCTTCAACCCTAAAATTTCAGCCATACGGTGTTCAATTCCAACGGGCATATCACAAATATTAATGATTTTGCTGTTGGGTCTTAATTTTCGAGTCGCTTCTGCAACGATTGCTGCTGGATTCGAATAATTCAGCATCCACGCATCTGGTGAGTATTTTTCCATGTAATCAATCAGTTCTAATACTCCTCCAATTGAACGCATGCCATAAGAGATTCCGCCTGGTCCACATGTTTCTTGACCAATCACGCCATATTTCAAAGGAATTTTTTCATCTTGTTCACGCATCGCGTATTTTCCTACACGAATATGCGCCATTACAAAATCAATATCTGTAAAAGCTGTTTCTGGGTCAGTAGTAGCTAAAAACTCAATTTGAGGAGCACGTTCTTTCAAAACGATCTCTACAGCATCTGCGATTTGTTTTTGTCTTTCTTCATCATTATCATAAAACTTGATTTGGCGAATCGGGAATATTTCCAAGTTTTCTAACAACATCATAATGATTCCTGGTGTAAATGTGCTTCCGCCACCTGCTACTAAAATAGATTGTTTTTTTAAAGTCATCTTTATCTACTCCTTTATATTTCCTATTTTTAAACGCTTGGTTCTGTTTGACTATCAGTATCTACTACGATTGGATCTCTTTTCATTTCATCTTCAAAAGCGTCTCTTACTTGGGGAACATCTAATCCAACAATCACTTGGAACGCTTTACCTTTACGAACAACTCCATGAGCGCCTGCTGCTTTAAAGAAGCCATCTTCTTTAACAAGGTTTTCGTCTTTAACGGATACTCTTAATCTCGTAGCACAATTAGTTACATCGGCAATATTAGCTGTACCGCCAAGTCCTACTAAATAGTGAGCTGCACTATTTGCATAAGCACCGCCTGCTGGAGCTGTTTTTCCATTTGCCTGTCTTTCACGGTAGTCTTTTTTAGAATACATCTTAACTTCTTCTTCTAATTCTCTACCTGGTGTTTTAATATCAAACTTTAAGATAACAAAACGGAAGACAAAGAAGTAAATAACACTGAATGCTAGTCCTGTTCCAATCAACGTTAAGACTGTCCCAAGATGATTGATTGACATGGGAATGATGAATTGTGTCACCATTGTAATCAATCCGCTACCTACATCGCCCACAACACCAAAGGCATAAACAGTTGCTCCCAAAGTTGCTGCTAAAGCCGCATGAATTAAGAACAATTGTGGTGCAATAAATAAGAAAGTAAATTCAAATGGTTCAGTGATTCCTGCAAGTACAGCTGTTAAAGCTGTTGGGATTAATAAAGCCAATGTTTTTTTCTTTTTAGCAGAATCCGCTGTTGCGTAAAATGCTGCTGCTATCCCAAGAGGAGCAAAGATTTTCGAAACATTGTGCAATCCGAATCCACCAGCTGGGAATAGTTCTTTAAGTGGAACAGTTGAGGAAGCAAAATCGCTTAAATTATTCAGCCAATAAGCTGTAATCCCACCTTCAACAACTGCTGGACCATAAATGAATGGTTGATAAATGAAATGATGCATTCCAGTTGGGATCAATAATCGTTCCAAGAATACGTATAACCAGACACCTAGTGTTCCTGATGAGGCTAAGAAACCTTGCATTGAACTAATTAATCCTTGAATAATAGGCCAGCCCCACGCTGTTAAAAAGGCTAAAGGAAGCATGAGGAAAAATCCTATCATAACCACTAACGAAGACCCTTGGAAAATACCTAAGAAATCTGGTAATTTAGTTTCAAAGAAGCGGTTATGTAACCAGACAACAATTGCAGCAACTAGAATGGCACCAATTAAATTGGTATCTAATGTTTTAATTCCAGCAATCATTTTTATTCCGCTGTTTCCGCCGGCTTCTTGAGTGAAGTCTACGCCAAATGTTGGCCCCATCAAATCAAGAATTTTTCCAACAAAGTTGTTAAATGTCATATAAACTACGACAGATTCCAAAGCTGCTCTTCCACTAGCTTTTTTAGCTAATCCAAGAGGTAAACCAATAACAAATAGTAACTCCATTTGATTGAATACAGTCCAACCACCGGATTCAACAATTGACCAAAAGTTTGCCCACATCGTACCCGAATTTGCGATGCTTCCTACAATCAGTGTGTTTTGAAGCATAATAGCAATAGCTAATATAATACCTGAGAAGGCAAATAATAACACTGGAGTAAACATCGCGCCACCAAATCGCTGTAATTTTTGCATCATGTTCTTTTCATCTCCTTATCATTTTTATGAAATCGCTTCCATAAACAAACTATAGCATTTGGTTTTTTTAGGTTCAATACTCAACCCGTTAAAAAACTCAGCGTTCCTTAATGGGTATTTTTTCCATTTCCCGGGAAATTTCCCACCCAAAATTGGGATTGCGACAGTCACTTATTTCAAAAGTATCACTCAAAAAAGAGCTTTAAATCAAAGATGAATCATCTCGATTTAAAGCTCTTTTTCTAATTTTAGTTGAAAAATCAACTTTTCAACTGTTTAGTCTTCAGAAAGTTCTTTTTCTGTTACCCATTTGTGATTTTTAACTGTATCGCCACCTGTTGTAGGTTCATAATCAATCATATAAATGGTTGTTGTCTCTGAAGCTTCAATCGTTGCCGGCGCATCGTCCATTCCTTCCATATGATCCGCTTTTAATGTTACTTCAGTACCATTTGCGATCACTTCATCTTGAGCCTCTTCAATTTCTTCTTGTGTGACCCATTTATGATTTTCAACTCTTTCTGAACCAGTCGTTGGTTGATAGGAAACTTCGTATACAGTTGTATTAAAAGCCCCTACAATCGTAGCTTCAGCACCTTTCATTCCTTCCATGTGGTCAGCTTGAATGACCACTGTACTACCTACTTCATATTTTGGATCTTCAGCTTTCTCAAGATCCGCTGGTATTTCACCAGAATCGTTATGCATCATACCCTCCATGTTCATGCTTGTTGAACTGCTTGATTCTGAAGAAGCCGTATCGGTTTCTTCATTTCCTGTTCCACATGCTGCTAAGGTTAACGCTGTAGCTAAAGTTGCAACCGTTAAATAAATTTTTCTGTTCTTCATTCATTTCCCATCCTTTCAAGTTTCAATCTATCTTACTTGTTGTTACTATGATTTTTTAATCGAAAATTGCTTTCTATTAGTTAAGTTTAAGGCGAATAGGAGTTGAAAACAATTATTCCATCTTTTCCTAGACTAATGAGGTTTAATTGCATCTTTTCTTAATCAACTTTCAGCATTTGAGCATTGATCGCCACAATAATGGTACTTAAAGACATCACAACTGCTCCAATTGCCGGTGTAATTAAAATGCCTTGATTGATCAAAACACCTGCAGCTAGCGGAAGAGCAATGATATTGTATCCGGCTGCCCATATAAAGTTTTCAATCGTTTTTTTGTAACTAGCTTTAGATAGTTTAATGATAGCCAAGACATCTGCTGGATCACTGTCCACTAAAACAATATCGGCTGTTTCAAGAGCAACATCTGTACCTGCTCCAATCGCAATTCCAACATCAGATTCTGCTAACGCTGGAGCATCATTGATTCCGTCTCCAATCATGGCAACTCTTTTACCATTTTTTTTCAATTCTGACACATACTTGGACTTCTCATGAGGAAGAACTTCAGCAATTACTTGTGAGAGTCCTAATTTTCCGCCTACATAATTGGCTACTCGTTTGTTGTCTCCGGTCATCATAATTGTTTCAACGCCTAAATCGTTCAATTCTTTGATCACTTTATAAGAGGATTCTCTAATGATATCGGCCAATGCGATCATCCCTTGTAATTCGTAATTTTTCAAAATAAATACTACTGTCTTTCCTTGTTGAGCCAATGTTTCATATTCTTTTTCATCAAAATAGAATTGATTATTCTTCATCGCTCCCGGACTGATAATTGAAATTTCGGCACCATTGATAGTAGCCGTCAACCCTTTACCTGCTAGGTTACGGTAATTTTTCACATCATCGATTTCTAATCTCTGTTCTTTTCCTTCTTTAACAATGCCTTTAGCAATAGGATGATCCGATTGTGTTTCAACAGAATAAGCCAAAGCTAGTAACTCTAATTTGCTTATACCATTAGCAGGTTGAATATCGGTTACACCAAAATTGCCTTCTGTTAAGGTACCCGTTTTATCAAAAACGATTTTATCTATTTTATGTGCTCCTTCAAAAGCAATACGATTGCGGATCAATAATCCTTTACTAGCTGCAATTGAAGTGGATCTTGAAGTAACTAAAGGACCTGCTAATCCTAATGCATGTGGACAAGCAATAATCAATACGGTTACCATCCGTTCTAAAGCAAAATCAAAATCGCCTGTGACGGACCAATAAACAATCGTCAGTAGTCCTACAATAACGGCTACATAAAAGAGCCATTTTGCCGCAATATCAGCAAATCCTTGAGCTTTAGATTTTGTTGTTTCAGCATCTCGAACCAACTGAATAACTTGAGCAAGATAGGTGTCGTTCCCAACTTTATTGACCTTGATTTTTAATACCCCTTCTCCATTCACTGATGCACCGATTGCATTCATTCCAGGATTTTTTTCTATTGGTACAGATTCTCCAGTCAACATAGATTCATCAACAGTCGATGTACCTTCGTAAATGGTGCCATCTAAAGGAATTTTTTCACCTGACTTAACGAGAATTCTATCACCAGGTTTTAAATCTTCTATTGTAACTTCCATAATATTTCCAGATTCATCAATTTTATGTGCTTCTTTTGGCATTAATTTTATTAACGCTTCTAAAGCTTTTGAAGCTCCCATCACTGATCTCATTTCGATCCAATGGCCTAGAAGCATAATGACAATTAAAGTAGCAAGTTCAAAGAAAAAATCACTACCAGAGATAAAAAAAGTGGTCAATGTACTATAAACATATGCTGTAATAATGGCTAACGAGATAAGCATCATCATTGCTGGTGTGCGTGATTTCAGTTCACCCCATGCTCCAGTCAAGAAAGGTTTCCCTCCGTAGAAAAAAAGAACCGTTGAAAGAACAAACAAAAGGAGGTCATCTCCCAAAAAATTAATCTCATATCCAAAAAGCATTTGCACCATTGGAGATAATAGGGAAATAGGAATTGCTAAAATCAAGGAAACCCAAAATCTTTTTTTAAAATCTTTTATCATCATTGCGTGATGTCCTGCATGTCCACCAGCATGATTCATACTGCTATGATCCATTTTGCTGTGATTTTTGTTATTGTGGTCCATCTTATTATGATCTTGATGCTTATCCATGTTATCCTCTCCTTTTCATTTTTCGTTTACGTTTGTAATCGTTCTGTTTCTTAACTATATACTCTTGCTACAAAGTTGTCAAGAATATCACTCGTATACTACAATCATTAAATAATCATTTACACAAATAATATAAAAAATCCATTTTAAATTAACGTTCGTATTTTATACTAACTTCAACGGCAAATCACTATTTCAAATTCAAATGACTGATATCTTTTAATAAAATAGTGTAATAACCGAACGTTTCTATTTTATATATTTTAAAAAAAGGCTATCTTTTAAATAACACGAATGATACAATGTTAAATGTGTTAAATGTTTGTAAAAACAAAAATCATAGGGGGATTCAATTACATGCACAAGAAGTTTGGTAAGTACATAGGCGCAGCTTTACTAGCGGGACTATTGGTTGGATGTGGAAATGAAGCAGCTAGTAGCGAAACGTCAGCTTCAAATACAGATGGAACAATCAAAATCGATACACTTTCAGTTGGATTTGTTCCTTCACGAGATCCTGAAGAAATCGTTACTGCAACAGAGCCGCTAAAAGATTTGTTGATTAACGAAATGGCCAATCTAGGTTATGACATCGGAGAAGTTGACATCACAGTTGGGACCAACTATGAGGCTGTTGGGGAATCTCTTTCAGCTGGAACGTTAGACGTTGGATTTATACCAGGTGGCACATATGTACTATACGATGACGGTGCTGAGGTAATTTTAACTTCTACTAGAGCCGGATTAAGCATTGATTCTGATAATCCAGCTGACTGGAATGAAAATGCTCCTACTGAACCAACGGATGAACAAGTTACCTCTTACCGTTCATTGATTATCGCAGGCCCTTCTGAAAAAGGACAAGAATTAGCTGCTAAAATCAATAGTGGCGAGGAATTAACTTTTGAAGATATGAACAGTGCTTCTTGGAGTGTAATGTCTTCTTCTTCTTCAGCAGGTTATATTTACCCAACATTATGGTTAAATGAACACTTTAAAAAATCAATTACAGACTTAGATAAAGTCGTTCAAGCTGATTCATATGGAAGTTCATTTGCCCGTCTTGCTTCTGAACAAGTTGACCTTTTGGTTACCTTTGCTGATGGCAGAAGAGATTACGAAGATACGTGGACTTCAGAATATGGTAGAACAGAAAGCATCTGGGATGAAACAGCTGTAGTAGGCGTAACTCCTGGCATCTACAATGATACGATTAGTGTCAGCAAAAACTCTGAGAAAATGGATTCAGAATTGAAAACTGCTTTACAAGAAGCCTTTATTAACATCGCTGATACGGACGAAGGTAAAAAGGTGATTTCTGTTTATAGTCATGAAGGTTATCAAGTAACGGAAGATGCTGATTATGATGATGAAAGAGCCGCTCAAAAAATCGTCCAAGATTTAGGCATTCAATAATCCCTATTAGCTTTATTAACTTAAAATAAACCAAATGAAACTGTGAAAAAAGTAGGTCATTCTGCTTTTTCATAGTTTTATTTTTGGAAAGGACTAGTGATAACAGTGATCGAATTTATTGATGTGAATAAAACATACCCGAATGGAGTAACGGCTTTAAAGAACGTAAACTTAAAAATCGAACAAGGAGAATTTGTAGCTATTATTGGCTTATCTGGTGCTGGTAAATCAACTCTTATTCGTTGCGTCAACCGGATGCATGACATCAATAGCGGCAAATTAATCGTTAATACTATCGATGTCAGCGCCTTAAGAGGAAAAGAGATTCGACAATACCGTCGAAGAGTTGGGATGATCTTCCAATCATTTAATTTAGTGACTAGAACAACCGTCTTAAATAATGTATTGCTATCATCTGTTCCTGAATTGCCTTATTGGAGAAAAATATTGGGGGTTTTTCCTAAAGAAACTAAACTCACTGCTTTGACTGCTTTAGATAAAGTCGGTATTTTAGATAAAGCTTACATGCGTGTTGACCAACTTTCAGGGGGTCAACAACAACGCGTGGCTTTAGCTCGGACTCTTGCCCAATCACCAGAAATTATTTTAGCCGATGAACCTGTTGCATCATTAGACCCTGTGACCGCTAAACAAGTAATGGATGATTTTAAAAAAATAAATAAAGAGACAAATATGTCGATTCTTTTGAATATTCACCATGTTGAATTAGCTTTGGAATATGCAGATCGAGTTATTGGAATCCGACAAGGACAAGTGGTTTATGATGGTAAAGCAAGTGAAGTTACCCAGTCTGTTTTAGATAGCATTTATGGTGATGTCCAATCTCAAGATGAGTTAACCATACACCCCACTCTACAACCACAATCTTAGGAGGATCTTAAAAAATGATGATTTATGATAAATTATTTCCACCTAAAAAAATTATACTGGCTAATAATAAAGTCGTTGAAGAAAAAAGAAGCAAAACACCATTTATCTTTATTTTGATTATAATCGGCTTTGTTATTTCGGTAAATGTAACGGGTTTTAGCTTCAGTATTCTTTTAAATCGTTGGCAAGAATTTTTTGTTATTTTAAAAGAGATGATTCCACCGAACATCGATTATTTGCCTAATATATGGAAACCATTGTTGGATACCATCAAGATGTCCTTAGTGGGTTCGTTGCTTGGCTCGTTAGTCGCCGTAATTTTTGCTATTTTAGCTTCCTCCAATATCATCAAAAGTAAATTTACAGCAGGTATTTTCAAATTTATTTTGAGTGTTTTGAGAACATTGCCTACTCTAGTCACCGCTTTGATTGCTACTTTTGTTTTTGGATTAGGTACCATGGCTGGAACGATTGCCATTTTTTTATTCACTTTATCTTACATTGGAAAGTTACTGTACGAACAAATTGAAACCATTAATATGGGTTCTTTTGAAGCGCTAGAATCTATGGGCTTAACTAGACTTCAGTCTTTTCGCCACGCTATCGTTCCAGAAATTTTACCAACGTATCTTTCAACTTCTTTATTTTGTTTCGAGGGAAATGTTCGCTACGCTTCTATACTAGGCTATGTTGGAGCTGGCGGACTTGGTTTGCTTTTAAATGAAAGACTTGGCTGGCGTGATTATTCTAGCGTAGGCATGATCCTAGTGATTTTGGCTATTACTGTTTTTATTATTGAACGAATCAGTGAATATTTTAGAAAGAAATTACAATAAGGAGTGTAGCCAATGTCTGAAATGATTGAAAATCAATTTGAAAATGAACCAAAAAAAGGTTTTTACTGGATAAGTATTGCTACTATCTTACTGGTAGCTTTTATTTGGTCCGTTTCTTCTATTGAAGTACAAAGTTTGAATGAAAGTGGGTTAACCATCGCATCAAATATTTTTAGGGGTCTTATGAATCCAGACCTCGAATTATTATTCGGCTTAACTACTGGTGGTGTGCTTTATTTGTTATTTGAAACCATTTGTATTGCTTTTTTAGGTACTATATTCGGAGCAATTTTGGCTATCCCGATTGCCTTTCTTATGGCTCCAAGTGTAGTACCAGCACCCATTGCTTACATTGTTCGCTTAGTTGTCATTGTTATCCGTACTGTTCCTGCTTTAGTCTACGGTCTGATGTTTATCCGCGTGACTGGTCCAGGGCCATTTGCCGGTGTATTGACGATGTCTATTACATCTATCGGTATGGTCTCAAAATTATATGTAGATATTATCGAAGATTTAGATATTAGTATTTTAGAGTCATTGACTTCAATGGGGTGCACGACCTTTGAGAAAATTCGCTTTGGGATTATTCCTCAGCTTTTTTCTAATTTCTTATCCATTACCATTTATCGTTTTGATATGAACTTACGTGATGCTACCATACTGGGGTTGGTTGGCGCTGGAGGAATTGGCGCACCTTTAATTTTTGCGATGAATTCCTATCGTTGGAACGAAGTAGGTTCTATTCTCGTTGGTTTGATTGTTCTTATCTTGCTAGTAGAGTTCTTCTCTAATAAAATGAGAGCAAGACTGGTTAAAGGTTAACGAAAGTATTTTAAAAGGAGTTTTACAAATGAACTTAACAATCTTATCAACAAGCGATATTCATGGGTATGTTTACCCCACCGATTATAAACAAAGGCAACAAGACTTGCCATTTGGATTGTTAAAAGTTGCCTCACTTATCAAAAAAATTAAAGCAAAAAATACCGATCCGGTACTAGTGATTGATAATGGAGACTTTTTACAAGGTTCCCCTTTTACCTACTACACTGCTAAGCAAATACAGCAACCTTCACCTTACACTTCTATCCTAAATGATGTTGGATTTGATGTCGGAGTAATAGGAAATCACGAATTCAATTACGGAAAAGAATATTTAAATAAAGCAGTGGATACGCTCAACTACCCCATTTTGTGTGCTAATATTTTAAATATTAAAGAACAGCCTGCATTTGGACAAGCTTACGAGCTTTTTCAATTTAATGACCTTACTGTAGCCGTACTTGGATTAACTACCCAATACATTCCAAATTGGGAACAACCAAATTCTATTAATGGATTGTCTTTTCAATCAGCTGTTGCTTGTGCAAAAGAATATGTCCCTAAATTACGAGAATTGGCTGACGTTGTCATCGTAAGTTACCATGGTGGTTTCGAAAAAGACTTAGAAACTGGAGAACCAACTGAAGTTTTAACTGGTGAAAATGAAGGTTACGAACTTTTAAAAAATATTCCTGGGATAGATGTTTTACTGACTGGACACCAGCATCGAGAAATTGCCACTGTAGCGTCTTCTGTGGCCATTATTCAACCTGGTGAAAAGGGTCATCATCTTGGACAAGTTCGCTTAACTCTTGAAAAACAGGACGGAAAAGCAACTATACTTTCTAAAGAGGCTAAGTTAATTTCTGTTGCGGATACGCCTATCGACCCTACTCTGGACAAAAACCATCATGCTTTTCAAGCAGAAATTGAAGATTGGCTAGATCAAAATATTGGCACAATCGACGGCAACATGTGGATAGAAGACCCTTTTCAAGTTCGCTTAACCGGTCACCCTTATATTGATTTCATCCATAAAGTTCAAATGGAGGCTACTGGAACAACGATATCTGGTACTGCCCTTTTTACAAATCACAGCAAAGGTTTTGGACCGACTGTAACTATGCGTGATATTGTCACCAATTATATTTACCCCAATACTCTTGCAGTAGTACGTGTAACTGGTGAAGATTTACGACAAGCGCTAGAAAAATCTGCCAACTATTTCAGTTTATCGGCAGATGAACAACTTGAGATTAGTCCTGCTTTTCTGTACCCAAAAGCTCAGCAATACAATTACGATATGTATGCGGGGATTGAGTATACAATTGATATTTCGCTTCCGCTTGGTGAACGCATTCGCCTATTCACTTACAATGGAAAAGCCATTCAAGCGAATGATGAATTAGAGGTCGTCATCAATCAGTATCGAGCAGTCGGCGGCGGAAATTACGATATGTTTAGCGCTGATAAAATTATTAAAGAAGTCACCGTTGATATGACTGAACTTATTGCAGATTATTTTAAAAACCACTCAAATATCCAACCTGAAACATTTGCTAATTTTCACGTCATCCA
Organism: Carnobacterium sp. AT7; assembly: GCF_000171855.1. Classification (NCBI taxonomy): domain Bacteria; kingdom Bacillati; phylum Bacillota; class Bacilli; order Lactobacillales; family Carnobacteriaceae; genus Carnobacterium; species Carnobacterium sp. AT7. The sequence goes on from NZ_ABHH01000010.1 coordinate 40,491, forward strand.
CTAAATTAGGTTTCATAAAAAAACTCAAAGCCATTAATATAATGGTTTCGAGCTTTTTGTCTTTAATGATTTTCTGCTAATTTCGCTTTAGGTAAATAAGGATTTTCTTTAATAAATAACGTCATAATAAAGGCTACCAATGAGAATACTCCCACTAATTTGAAGACTGTTTGAAATCCTGCTAAATCAGCTAACTCAGATGGCAAGTGTTGTGATACACCATTTTGAGAAACAACCGTCATCACAACTACAAATAATGCTGTTCCCATTGATCCAGCTAATTGTCGTTGAGTATTAAACATTGCGGATGCATGTGAAGCAAGCTCTAGTGGAACCGCGTTGAAAGCTGCTGTTTGGATTGGCATTAAGGTTAATGCAAAACCTAATGACCGAACCACTTGAAGTAGAACAATGTAAACTATTGGCGTGTTTAAATCAATTAGTCCTATGATAAACGTTCCAATTGTTACCAAAGTTAATCCACTCATAGCTAATCTTTTTGATCCGTATTTATCAAACATTCTACCAGTAATTGGGCTCATAACAGCCATTACAATTGCTCCTGGTAACAAAGTCATTCCTGATTCCATCGGTGTCATTTCACGTATATTTTGCAAATAGATTGGCAATAACATAATAGCACCATACATTCCAGCCGTTAGTACGAAAGAAATAATAAGATTTAAACGGTAGCCTCTGTATTTAAAAATACCGAAATTCAATAGCGGTTCTTTTGAATGATTGGAACGGTTAACCAATAGAATTAAAGAAATGATTCCCACAACTATAGGCAATGCTACGTTAACACTTATAAAATCATGTGAAGAGGCATTGCTAAGACCAAATAGTAAGCCACCAAAACCTAATGTGGAATAAATGACACTTATTAAATCTAGTTTAGGACGACCTGTTTTTCCAACATTCTTCAAAACAAAGATGGCCACTATCACATCTATAATAGCGAATGGTAAGATAAAGTAAAACAACATGTTCCAATGGTAATTTTGTACTACCCAGCCGGAAAAGGTCGGTCCAATAGCTGGAGCGAAGTTCATCGCTAAACCAATTAAGCCCATTGCTGATCCTCTTTTTTCAATTGGGAAAATATACAATACAACAATCATTTGCAACGGCAAAATAATCCCTGCTCCTACCGCTTGGATCATACGCCCAGCAATCAGTACTCCATAGACACTAGAAGTAGCTGCCACAAATGTACCAATTGAGAAAACAATCATTGAAAAGAGATACAACTGACGGGTGGTAAATCGATTTACCAGATAGGCTGTAATAGGTACCATGATACCATTAATCAGCATATAAGCTGTTGTTAACCATTGCCCTTGAGTTGCTGTAATTGAAAATTCTCTCATAATACTTGGTAAAGCCGTGCTCATTAGTGTTTGATTTAATATGGTCACAAAAGACCCCATTAAAATAACTCCTAAAATAGATATAACTTGTGCAAATGACATATTTTGGTTTTCTTCTTGAATCATGTTTTTTTCCCCTTTATTCAATTTTTATAACCTATTCTTTTTCCTCTATATAAATTCTCAAAGGAAAAGTACTCGATAATAGCTTATTTTTTCAATATAATTTATGAAGTGCTATACTTATTAACGAAAGGTTCATTACCCTTCATTGGGTTGAGCTTTCCTATTTACTGTTCTTAAAACTAATCTAAGGAGCTGAAATTATGCAAAAAGAACAACTTGAACGAATGAAAAATGGACAAGGTTTTATTGCAGCATTAGACCAAAGTGGCGGGAGCACACCAACAGCTTTACAGCTTTATGGTATCGCCTCAGATACGTATTCTGGTGAAGAAGAAATGTATGACCTCGTTCATGAAATGAGAACACGTCTTATGACTTCTCCTGCTTTTAGTTCTGATTCAATTTTAGGTGCTATCTTATTCGAACAAACAATGGATCGCAAAGTAGAAGACCTTTATACAGCTGATTATTTGTGGGAAAAGAAAGGTATTGTTCCTTTCTTGAAGATTGACAAAGGATTAGCAGAAGAAACTAACGGTGTTCAATTGATGAAACCTAATCCAGACTTAGATGAATTATTAAAACGAGCAAATGAACGCCATATTTTTGGAACAAAAATGCGCTCATTGATTAAAGAAGCAAATCCTGAAGCTATAAAAAAAGTTGTTGACCAACAATTTGAAGTTGGAAAACAAATTATTGCAGCCGGGCTTGTTCCAATTATTGAACCAGAAGTGGATATTAATAGTACCGATAAGGAGAAGTCCGAATCTCTCTTAAAAGATGAAATCTTGACTCAGCTAGACGCCTTAAGCGAATCAGATAACGTCATGTTAAAACTATCAATCCCAACGATTGATAATTTTTATAAAGAATTGATCGATCATCCTAGAGTTATAAGAGTAGTCGCTCTTTCTGGTGGTTATACCCGTGAAAAAGCTAATGAAGCTTTAACACATAACCACGGACTAATCGCTAGTTTTTCAAGAGCTTTATCCGAGGGATTAAGTGTTAGTCAATCAGACGAGGATTTTAATGCTTTATTAAAAGAATCTATCAAACAAATCTACGATGCTTCAATCGCTTAACATTAAGTGGTCTGAGACAATATAATAAACACAACGTATGAGAAAGGAAGACCCTTCTGCCTTATACGTTGTGTTTCATTTTGCCAGTATACTCCTATTTTCAGAAAAAATCAAAAAAACTTTATTTTCTTATTGACTTTTCCTGTTTTCATCTAACTAAACGTTTTCATTATCATTTCTTGAGGTATAATTTGTTTCATAAAACATCATTATCTCTGTTCCATCCTTCCAACCGCATATCAAATTCTTCGATTGGTTCTGGTCCTCGCATAGTATCTTTTTCAATCGTCAAAACACCTTTTTTACTCACTTTAGTTTCCCAACGTACTAATCGGACTTGACCTTCAGTTATTTCAATTCCTGTAATAATTGTAGGATAAACACAGCAACCTGTGTTGAAATAGGGAAGCTCTTTGTTTTTTGGGTACTTAAATCGATGAGTATGACCACAGATAAGCATGACTTTATTTTTTTGAATCCATTTATTGAAGTTTTTTTCAATTCTATGTCTTTTGGTGACATTTTTTACCGGACTTGACGGGTTTCGAATACCAAATCCATGAAGAAAACGCCAAAAGAATTTTAAGGATAACATCGTAAAAAAGGCGAACTGGTCATTTGGAGCATCGCCTTGATGTCCGTGTACCGTTAGAATTTCTTGTCCTGTTTTTTTGTATCTCAGCACAAGTGCCTCAATAGGTTGCAGACCTTTTAAAAAATCAAAAAACTCTTCTGTGTATTCATCGTAATTTGTATAGTAATTCTCTTCAACAAATTTAGGATTTTTTAACGCAATATCATGGTTGCCGTATAATTTTATTAAGCGATTATCATCGAAAAATTTTTTAATTATATCAAATACTTCATTATGGGCATTTTTTGTATACGTAAAATCTGAATACTCTAATAGTTCATCTCCATCGCCTGCTTCTACATAAGTATACCCATGTTTATAGTAATATTTTAAAGCATGCAGAAAAATATTGCGGTTCCTTGTAAACTCATCTGAGATATTCCCATTTCCGCGATGACTATCACTAAAAAATATATATTTAGAATTCTCATCGAATTCTTCTACTCTAGCCTTTTTGTATGCTTCTGTTAACCGTTTGTCTGTGAACATTTTTTTCACCCCATAATCAGTTGGCACTTTTTTGCATAAGCAACTGAATTGTTATCTTTGTTAACAGTATACTTTATCTGGTCTAGTAAAAAAAATAATTGCTTTCACACTTCTGAAACTGCTCCATAATTATATAATTTCTTCAAAAAAATTTGGTTGTTGTGCTTTTAGTTCGCCCGTTTTTATGTACGTTGTAAAATCATTCGCTTCAAATGCATCGCCTGCTTCTAAGAGAAAAAAATGTAAAAAATAAGGATACTGTTTTCCTTTAGCTAAAATATGGTTTTCATCTTGATAAGAGTACCACCACAATTCATAAAACCTTCCACTAATTTGCACATCATTTTCTAGCAATGTGAAATGATCACAACCTTTCCTTTCCAATAAATCAGCTGCTTCTATCGGTCTTTTCCACATACCTTCTTTTAAAATTTTCATCATACTCACCTTATTTCTCAAATATAACTTTTACATTATATAGTATTTTTGCACTACAAATTGATTTCGTTTGTTTCTCTTGCCAAATAGAACAATTGTTTTTCCTTCGGTGACAAGATATAGAAAATTTAATGCATTTGACTTAATCAGACAGTTTTCCTTATATGCCTCGTTAACGGTTAATGTAAACCGTATCAAAGGAGCTTCTTCTAATTTCAAAACTTTAATTTTTTCTACTGAACCTTTTAAGCATATTCCTTTTTCCATATTTATCACCTCATCTCTTTTAAATTATACGAACATACGTTCCTTTAGTCAACTAGAAGTATAATTTAATTTCATTACTTTTTTTGTATTCTCGACAAAAAAAGCAATGAAGCGAGTTTTACTAAACTCGTCTCATCACTTTTCACATCTTATTTTTCAATTACTGGATTTCATCTCATTATTCTTTTTTATTAACCCTTATTCATTTGCTGTTTGCAGTAATTCAATCACTTCTTCTGGTGACTTAGCTGCAATCAATTTTTGAACATTTTCAATTTCTGAACAAAAAATAGCAATAGACGACAACAAGTCTAAATGTTCATTGCCTTTGCCTGCAATACCAAATAAAACAAAGACTTTGTTTTCATCACTGGTTTCACTAAAATCGATCCCATATGGGAAAGTAGCTACCGAAATAGCGGTTTTGTAGATATCTTTTTTTGAACTGTCTGTCCCATGAGGAATAGCGATAAAATTTCCCATGTAAGTAGATACAGTCTTTTCTCTTTCCAACATGCTTTCAATATACTCTTTATTTACTGCTCCGCTTTTAACCAATAAATTCCCTACTAAACGAATAGCTTCTTCTTTATTTTTGGCTGTTGCTCCTAATTCAATCAATTCGTTTGTCAATTCTGCCATTTCCATTCACTCCTCTATTTTAATGAGTCTTTCTTAGTACATAGGCTTTAAATTCCTTTTCGATTTTCTTCCGAACTTCTTCTTCCTCACCTTTATCAAATAAAGCTGTAGTACTGTCATTTTCAATTACCATACTACTAACCAAGCCTAACAATTCACGTTCAACTACATTTAACGGGTAAGGTGCTACCATTATCAATAATCTTTTCAAACACATCTCTTTCCTGTCAATTCCTATGATAGGTATCTCTCGTTCTAATTCATAGATGCCAAAATAACTGGAAGCCACAGCCGTATTCCTCACATGAAACAATCCCATTTGAGTCCCCGGTATTCCTACCGGAGCCATATTTACTCGTTCGATTAACTTTTGTTGCACATTTTCTGCTTCTGTTAAAATGCCAATATCTTGTAGTTGACGACAAATCCATAAAAGTGTTTTTTCTAGAGGCCGATTTTCAACAACAGTCTCAATTGAGAAATAATTTAAAATACTTAAGGCTGTTTTAGATAAATGATGTATTTCTTTTAATGTTTTTTCTTTAGGTACCTTGTCATTACTCACTTGATTTATTTCTTTTAGTGAATCGGTTAATGTATATTGTTTTTTTTGCTCAATACGTTCATCTATTAATTCTTTAATTTTAACTAACTCTTCACTCAAAAGCATTGGAGTAATCAAATGGTAATGTACCGAAAATTGTGGTAAGAAAATAGTTGAAAAAATAAAGTCGAAATCAGTTAACTGGTAGTCGTTCACCTCAGAAAGAGAAACAATCGTTATTTCTTTCAACTCATTAAAATGTTTAGTCAATCGGTTTTCTAATATCCTCGAAGTTCCGATTCCACTGGAGCAAATAACCATTGCTTTTAGACCATATATTTTCTTATCATTTTCCCAAGAAGAAGCAAAGTGAATAACGAGATAAATATAATCATTTTCTGAAAAACGTTTATTTGGAAAACCACTGGCTAGCCCCTTTAAAACCCCTTTATAAATTTCAGGATACCGTTCCCGAATTGTTGCGTACAAACTGTCTTCTACTTGAAGAACTGATGTATTTGTACGATTCAGTAAAGATTCCATATGTGACAACAAACCAGAAAAAAGTGTATGATCTTTGCTAAATTCCCAATGAACTTCTGTTTCAACTAGTTGAATAAATTCTTTAACTTGATAAGTGAGTTCTATATTATAGTCCGCTGAAAATAAATCTTGTTTTTGGAAAAAACGCACACCATTTACAGCTTTTTTCAAAAATTTTCGCTCTAATATTGAAAATTGCAACCCTGATTCTTGAGAAATCTCTTTAGTCACATAATCTGTTATCTCTTTAGTCAGAACAGAATTTTCTTTTTCTTCAAAATGAACATCGTTTAGTTGATTCTCTTCTGATAAACGCATACTAATCAATGTTAAAATAACGATAAATTGCATTAGTCCACTATTTGATATATCTTCAAAAAAGTGTTGTTTCATTCGAAAGGTAACTTGAGTGGCTAATTTAAAATAACGATACGTTAGTAGTGATAAAAAAGGCATTCTAGATTTCTTTACTTTCTCAAAATATTCTTCATCATATTCGTTTTGAAAAAAATTAAGAAGCTCGTATTCATTCAATTTGCTAGTAATAATACCGCTAACTATCAGCCGTAAAGATTCTTCATCACTTTTGATAGTAACAGACTTTCCTTTTCCGCGTTGTAAAGTCATTTGAAACTCTTCGATAATTTCAGAAATTTTGGTTAAATCATTGGTAATGGTTCCTAGACTGACATTAAAATCTTGTGCCAATCCTACTAATTTAACGTTGTCTTTTGTCAGCAACAACTGACAAATCAGATAACTTTGACGATCTTTCGAATCAAAGATCAGATCTGTATTTAATAAGTCTTTTTTCAATCGCTTTAATTGTTCACTTTCACCACTTAGATAAAAACCTGTGCCTAACTTTTTTTTAAGAGCAATTTTATAAAGAGACAACGTATCTTCAGCTATAGCAAGTTCGCGATAAATGGTTCGACTGCTCACTTCCATTTCTCTAGCCAAAACCTCCAAAGAAATTCCTGTTTTATTCAGTAAAAGCAATTCTAATAGTTGCTTTTCTTTGATTGAAAAATACACTTCTTTCCCTCGTTCCTACACTCTTTTTTTCTTGCTCTGCCATTATAGCATCAAGTATGAAGCAAACTTTCAATAACTTGATCGTATTTAGGACTACTTAAGAAGTTATCTACTGTTTCATGCACTCCGTTTGGTGTTTTTTGTTTTGCTCTGGCATTTAATTCTATTTGCGTAATAATTAACGTTCCTTCTTCATCTTCTAAATCACTGATTGCTGCATTCGTAATCGGTATTTCCAACCCAGCTTTTTTTGCTTTATTTCTTAAAATTGAGGCACCCATGGCACTGGACCCCATTCCTGCATCACAAGCAAATATAATTCGTTTAACATTTGTTGAACGAATTGTTTGTTCAACGTTTTTCGATTCAGTTAGGGGACTGACAGTCGTTTGATTTAAAACTGTACCTTTTGATTCAGCTTTCATATCTTGCATTTTGACTACATTACTTTCAAAGTCTTCATTTTCGGAATGATCTGCTTTTAAAATAAGCATGGCAACAATAAATGACGCTATAATTGACGCTAAAACACCTGCTAAAATTTGCAAGTATTCTCCTTTAGGTGTCATCGCAATAACGGAAAGAATAGAACCAGGAGATGCAGTAGCAACTAATCCGGTATCAAATAGTGTGAACGTTAAGGTTCCAGCTACACCACCAGCCATGACTGCCAAAATCATTAAAGGCTTCATCAATACATAAGGAAAGTACAATTCATGTATGCCTCCAATAAATTGGATGATTGCAGCACCAGGTGCAGAAGCTTTGGCCGTTCCTTTACCAAATAACATATAAGCTAATAAAACACCAAAACCAGGCCCAGGGTTTCCAGATAGAATAAATAAGATTGATTTTCCTGTTTCCGCCGCCTGTTCAACCCCCAGTGGTCCTAAAATTCCGTGATTAATTGCATTATTTAAAAATATAACTTTACCAGGTTCAGTAAAAAGATTCACTAATGGTAATAAATTTGCATCAATCATGAATTCAATACCATTTCCTAAAAAAACCATTATATTTGAAACAACTGGCCCAATGCCTAAAAATCCTATAACAGCTAATAGAAAACCAATGATTCCACTAGAAAAATTATTGACTAACATTTCGAAACCAGCTTTTATCTTAGATTGAAAGATATCGTCAAATTTTTTAATAGCCCAGCCTCCGAACGGGCCCATAATCATTGCACCAATAAACATAGGTACATCTGTTCCAACGATAACACCGATTGAAGCAACTGCTCCTACCACTCCTCCACGGTGCCCAGAAATCATTTTCCCACCAGAATATCCAATTAACAATGGCAACAAATAAGTAATCATTGGTGTTACTAATTCAGCAAGCTTTTCATTTGGCAAATAACCATTAGGAATAAACAATGCGGTTACTATACCCCAAGCTATAAAGGCACCTATATTCGGGATAACCATGTTACTTAAAAAAGTCCCTACTTTTTGTGCACCAACTTTAATATTCTTTTTTTCTTTTATTCTTACTTTACTATTTACAGCTTCCATTTTCATTTCCCCCTTTTATTCCTTTGTTTCTTAATAGCATTATCTTACAAGTGTTTGTTTCCGCTTTCAACATTTGTTGAATACAAACTTGTCAAAAGGAGATTGACAAGTTTTTTTCCTATTTTGAATACTATTGAATTAAAAAGAATTCCTATCTCAAAATCTGAAATAGGAATTCTTTTTGATTCGTTTATTTCTTTGTGACCTCATGGCCGCCGAATTCATTTCTAAGTGCGGCAACAACTTTTCCAGTAAATGTATCTTCTTCTAAAGAACGATACCGCATCATTAAAGATAGTGCTATTACAGGCGTAGGAACTTTTGCATCCAAAGCTGCTTCTACTGTCCATTTCCCTTCACCTGAAGATTGCATAATTCCTTTTATCTCATCAAGGTGAGCGTCTTTTTGGAAGGCACTTTCTGCCAGTTCCATTAACCAGCTTCTGATAACTGATCCATTATTCCAGACTTTTGACACATCTGCCAAATCATAGTCAAATTCACTTTTTTCGACCACTTCAAAACCTTCAGCCATGGCTTGCATCATGCCATATTCTATCCCGTTGTGTATCATTTTCAAATAATGACCGCTACCGGATTTTCCAGTATACAGATACCCGTCTTCTACACAGATTCCTTTTAATATTGGTTCAATTACTGCAAATGCTTCTGAGTTTCCGCCAACCATTAAACAAGCACCTGCATTTGCACCGCTCGTACCACCCGATGTTCCCATGTCTAAGAAATGAATCCCTTTTGTTGCAGCTACTTCTGCATGTCGCATAGAATCTTTGTAGTGTGAGTTTCCTCCATCAATGATGATATCATTTGCTCCTAATAACTCATTGACTTCACTTAAAACATTTTCTAATGGATCTCCCGCTGGAACCATAATCCAAATAATTTTAGTTTCTTTAAGGCTAGCAACTAGTTCTTTCAACTCATTCACCGTTTCGATTCCGTTTGCATCCGCTTGTTTTCTAGCTGTTTCAAAGCTGTCATATCCTATAACATGATGTCCGTTCTCTTGTAAGTTCAAGGCTAAATTATATCCCATTTTTCCTAAACCAACTAATCCAATTTCCAATTTTCCCACTCCTTATGTATTTATAACTTCAGTATATGAAATATTTTTTCTTTTTGCAACTATTTAAAAAAATATTTTTCTTTATAGAATATATGGTATACTGAAATAAACTCTTTTAAGCAGGTGGAAAATATGAAGACTCAAAATATCAACTTGAAAATCAAATCTATTTATAGAGACTTAAGCAGCAAAGAAAAAATGATTGCAGATTTTATTCTTTTACATCCCGAAGAAGTTATGCATGGGACTATCAGTAATATTTCAGATACCATCCAAGTCGCAGATGCTACTTTTTTTCGTTTTTGTAAGCGCTTAGGATATAATGGTTTTCAAGATTTCAAAATTGCTTTAGCTTCAGAAAAAGTAAATAGCTCTCTATCTATTCATGAAAATATTTCTAAAGAAGACAACGAACTACTGATGGCTCAAAAAGTTTTCGACTCCAATATCAAGTCATTAAACGATACAAAAAAATTATTGGATGAACAAGAGTTGATCAAAGCGGTCCAGTTCTTGACTGGTGCTCAAACGGTCGGTTTCTTTGGCGTTGGCGGCTCTAGCATCATTGCAATGGATGCTTACCATAAATTTTTACGCACCCCATTAAATTCTACGTATATGCAAGACTCTCACATACAAATGATGCAGGCTTCTCGCTTAACTGAAAATGATTGCGCTATTATTATTTCTCATTCTGGTATCACCAAAGATACTATTCAATTAGCTGAAATCATTAAAGAAAAAAAAGCAAAAATAATCATCATTACAAGCTATTCACTTTCTCCTTTAGCAAAGTTTGCAGATGCATTGTTGTTATCAACAGCTGAAGAAACGGACTACCGATCTGAGGCCTTAACGTCTCGCATCACACAACTAAGTTTGATTGATGCTTTATTTGTCAGTGTTATGTTCAAAACAGGTGATTTTGCAACCCATTCACTTGAAGAAGTCCGAAAAGTAATTTCTCAGACTAAATTGTGATTGCCCTTTTTCAAACCCTTTCTTTTGCTTACAATTCTTATGTCTTCTATAATAAAGATGAATCAAGCAAAAGAAATCTTAGGGAGGAATAGAATATTATGAAATTTGTAAAAGGAAGTTACCTCACGTTAGAAGAAGCAAGAACAGCTGTTGATGAAGTTGTGGCTGAAGGCTATGATAGAACATTGATCACACTTGTCACCAACAGAGAAACTGCTGATATTTTGCCTACTGATTTAAATGTTGGTGTTTCAACAGAGCATTCTGAAAAGCATGGACAAGATGACGAGTCTTTCATGGATAAAGTGAAACATATCTTTTCTGCCGATGATAATGAAGATGTCAATTCAACTGACGAAGGATACGAAGCTGATGAATCAGTTTTACGCGATTTTAAAGATGACATAACTAACGGTTCCATTGTTGTTCTAGTAGATGATTTTGGTGTTGAACCTGGTGCAAAAGACTTTGACAACAGCACCCCATCAGGAAAAATGGAAACCAACGCTACTCCTCTTCCTTCTGATACTTTGGATACAACAGATACACTAGACACAATAGATAAAACTGATCCCATTAACAGACAATAAAACAGTATAGACTATCAAAATTCACTATTCAGAATAAATAAAAAAGAGCATCAATATGGAAATTTCCCTATTGGTGTTCTTTGTTAATTATTAATCCCACTAAAATTAATATGATGAAACACATATTATACTACCATTTATAAAGAGGAATAAGCATGGATTTAGGCATTTCAGGAAAAATCGCATTAGTTACTGGAGCAGATTCGGGTATTGGTTGGGAGACCGCACGTGTTCTTTTAGAAGAAGGAGCTACAGTCGTCCTTACCGATAAAAACCCAGAAAAATTAACTCAAGCTGCTGAAAAAATAGGCTATAAAGATAAAGTCTTTCACTATCCAGCAGATATTACCAGTATAAATGATTTGAAAATGATTCATCAAAAAATTGCTAAAGAAGTCGGAAAAATCGATATTTTAGTTCAGTCCGCAGGCATTACCGGTGCACAAGGACTTTTTCACGAATTAGATGATGCAGGATGGACAAATACAATCGAAGTAGATTTGCTTGGTCCTGTTCGTTTGGTAAACGAATTTTTACCTGATTTAAGAACAGGTGGCTGGGGCAGAATCGTCTTTATCGCTTCTGAAGATGCTGTACAACCTTATGATGACGAGATCCCTTATTGTTGTGCAAAGGCCGGTATTCTTGCATTGTCAAAAGTACTTTCGAGAACCTATGCCCTTGAAGGATTGCTAGTCAATTCCGTCTCACCTGCCTTTATTGAAACACCAATGACGGATGCGATGATGGAAAAAAGAGCTGAAGAATTGAACGTTTCAAAAGAGGAAGCTATCCAATCATTTTTAGATAAAAAAAGGCCTTATCTTGAATTGAAACGCCGTGGTCAAGCAGAAGAGGTAGCTGCAGTAATTGCTTTTCTTTGCTCAGATAAAGCTTCTTTTGTGAATGGTTCGAATTACCGCGTAGATGCAGGTTCCGTTGCGACAATTTAATAACCAAAAGGGAGTGCGATATAATGACAGATTATATGAACGAAAAATTAAATCCTCAAGTTATGGCTAGCAATTATGATTATCTGATTATCGGCGGAGGAATGGCTGCAGATACGGCTGCTAGAGGTATTCGTGAACAAGATTCATTTGGCAGCATCGGCATTCTTTCTGCTGATAGCGATGAACCTTATACACGTCCGGCTTTAACTAAAAAATTATGGACGGACAGTACCTTTACAGAAGATCAAGTCGCTCTCAATACGACAAAAGAAACGAAAAATACTACACTTAAATTAAAAACGACTGTAACAGCTATCGAGCGAGAAGATCATAGAGTCTTGTTGGAAGATGGCACATCTATCGGGTATAAAAAATTGCTGCTCGTTACCGGCGGAGAACCAAAAAGAATTGACGGCCCAGAAGACGAAAAAGTAATTGCCTTTAGAGAATGGTCTGATTATAGACGCTTACGTAATTTTTCAGGAAACAACCAACATGTCGTTATTGTAGGTGGCGGTTATATTGGCGCAGAATTAGCTGCTGGACTGGTTCAAAACAACACTAAAGTTACCCTTATTTATCCAGATAAAATTTTAGGTAGCAGCCAATTCCCTAGTGAACTTGCTAAAGAATATGAAGCATCTTTCCGAGAAGCTGGCGTAGAACTTTTAAACGGCAGGCGTGCAGAGTCTTATACAAAAGAGGATGAAAAATTCACTCTTCTTCTAGACGATGGGTCTACAGTAGAAGGGGATGCAATTGTTATCGGCTTAGGAGTATCGCCTCGTATTTCATTAGCTGAACAAAGCGGTCTTAAAATAGAAGATGGTGTATATGTTGATGAATACTTACGTACAAAAGATCCCGATATTTGGGCTGCTGGTGATATTGCCTTTTATCCGGATAAAATTTTAGGCAGAACACGGATAGAACATGTGGATCATGCCAGAAAATCTGGTAAAGCAGCAGGTAAAGCAATGGCTGGATCAGGTGAGGCTTATACGTATACTCCCTACTTTTATTCTGTCGTCTTTTCTATTTCATGGAAGGCGATGGGTACATTAGATTCTTCATTAACTACACTCATCGATGATGTAGATGGCGGAAAAGTTGTTTACTATTTAGATGATAATCTTCCAGTAGGTATTTTAACTTGGAATATCGAGCCAGATTTAGATACTCTTCGATCTATCCTAAGTGATCCTCCGATTGACCCTCAAACATTAAGAGGCATGATTCGTTCTAACTAAAATTAATGGGTTAGTCACCTAGAATAGCCTCACCTTCCAGCTGTCTTAGCGCAGTTTAGTAGGTGAGGCTATTTTTATTACCTTTAACTATTCTCAACCACACGTTGAAATTTCCTGTGTAGCTCTTCCATCACAACGAACCGTGCTTCGCGGATTACTTCTTTTCCTTCAACAAATAACAATAAAGCTGGAACAGTGAATACGGTGAATTGGCTGGCAACCTCAGGAATATCATCTGCACTAACTTGTATTGGCTTAATAGCTGGAAATTCTGTTAACATTTCTTGGACTTGAGGTTGAATAACATGACAGATACCACAATTTTCTTTTGAAATATAAACAAAAGTAAGCTTGTTTTCTTTTATATAGCGTAATACTTGATCTATGGACGTTGCTTGAGGAAATGTATTCATTGTTCATTCTTCTTTCTATTAGTTAATTACCTATTATTTTTCTGGTTTATTTTAGTTCAAACGTATACTTTCCAAGCCGATCTTTCATGAAAGAACTAGAACTACTTCTTCTAGCTTCTCCATGTTACTCTTTGCTTCAGTTGAAGTATTTCTTTTAATTTAGCAGGATGGGGCCTTTCAGTCAAACTAGAAGATTAACATAATTCTTTATATAAAGGTTTACAGTATTTATTCCTATTATATTATTGAAAAATCATTACCTATTACAAGTAATCTTAATTGATAACGGATATATTGATAAACAAACGTGGCGATCTTTGCTAGAACTGATGCTAGATTCAATATTATTCATATAGAAAGCAATAATCTTTCTGTTGCTAGAAATAGTGATTTTTCGTATATAGTCCACCTCTTCATTATCACTATTATCTAAGCCGTCATTTAATAAACAACAAAAAAAACCGTGTAACGATTACTAGTTTACACGGGTTTTTGGATTTTTCTTATGAGTATTGTTTTAACAAGTCATCAAATTCAGTAATAACTGCTTCCTGATAAGCGCCAGTATATGTTTTACCTGTGAAGTGTTTAACTCCTTCTTTTGAAAGACGTTTCCATGAAAATGTTTCTTTACCGAATAAAATTGGGTAGTATAAAACACCATTTTTAAGAGCAGCATTTAAATCTCCTGGAGCATCTCCTACCATTAAAATTTCATCTTCAGCGTAGCCATATGCTTTTAATTCATTGATACAAGCAGCTTTTGTTCCAGCTTCTTGTCCATAAACAACATCAACATGTGGCAATAAAAGATGTCTTTCCCACTCGCTATACAAAGCTTCACTGTTTGCAGAACTTACAATCGCAATATCCGCTACTTCATGCAATTCATTTAAAACTTCTAACACATTAGGAAATGGCGCATCTTTTCCAGCTAACTCTTCAATTCCAGAATTTACTTTTTGACTCCAATTTAAAGCTTTCTTAAGATCTTCAACTGGATTTTTTGCGACTTCTTTTTCTAAAGATTTGTTTGACAGTTCTTTAGTTGTTTCTGCCCAGTTTACTAGATTAGAAATATCGCCTACTTCTTCTCCATTTGAAACAGCTTCTTGTAATCCTAAAACCAATCCTTTAAAGCGATTGATTCCGCGAGTTGTTGAATACAAATTGATACGATTCCAGATTCCTAAGAATTCATCGCGATTTTTGATCCCAAAAACTTCCGAAGCTAGTGGTCCAAAATACTTTTCATGTTTGATATTCATTGTATCCATTGCGCACCCATCTGAATCAACGCAAATTAAAAACTGTTTTTTCTTAGTAAATGTACTTTTTCCCATAATTAAACTCCTCATTTTATAATGTGAAAATCTTTACAGCAAGGAAGGGACACTAGAATATAACTATTCTTATGTCCCTCTCTCAGTTTGAATTGTAATCGTTTTATTGCTTTAATTATACACCTGAATAAGCGTGGAATCCACCATCAATTGGTAAAACAACACCATTAACAAAACTTGAAGCTTTTTCGTCAGCTAAAAATAACAATCCGCCAATCAATTCTTCAGGTTCACCAAAACGGTTCATTGGTGTGCTTGATAAGATTTTGTGTGTACGAGCAGTTGGAGTTCCATCTTCATTGAACAATAATGCTTGGTTTTGTTTACTTACTAAGAATCCTGGAGCAATAGCATTTACACGGATACCAACATGTGAGAAGTATACTGCTAACCATTCTGTAAAGTTACTGATTGCTGCTTTAGCGCCTGAGTATGCAGGAATTTTTGTTAAAGGAGTATAAGCATTCATACTTGAAACGTTAATGATATTAGCTCCTTCTTTTCCAAGCATATCTTTAGCAAATACTTGAGTTGGAAGTAATGTTCCAAGGTAGTTAAGATTGAATACAAATTCGATTCCAGATTTGTCTAATTCGAAGAATGATTTAACGCCTTCCATTCCTTCCATTTCGTGGAATTCATTTTCTGTAGATGCTTTAGGACTATTTCCACCAGCTCCATTAACTAGAATATCTGCAACACCGAAGTCTGCAACAACTGCATCGTGTGCTTCTTGTAAGCTTTCTAATTCTAAAACGTTTGCTTTGTATCCTTTAGCTTCTCCTCCAGCAGCAACGATTTCATCAGCGTATTTTTGAGCTGCTTCAACATTTAAATCTAATAATGCTACTTTTGCCCCAGCTCGAGCTAATTCTTTAGCGAAGAAAGAACATAGTACTCCACCAGCTCCTGTTACTACTGCTACTTTACCTGTTAAGTCATGTGTGAATGGTGATGTCATTTTTATTTCCTCCTTTTATTTATTATCTAATAGCTTTTATTTATTATCTAATAGCTTTTATTTATTTTGCGTCAGCTTTAGCTTTTTGAGCTGCTTCATATAAACCATTAAGGTAAGTTGCACCTAACGCACGGTCGAACAAACCGTATCCTGGTTTACCCGTTTCGCCCCAAATCATACGTCCGTGGTCTGGACGGATAGCACCTTTAAAGTCGTGGTCGCTTAACGCTTTAACCACACGGTACATGTCAATTGAACCCATTTCAGATAAGTGAGCTGATTCTTGGAATGATTTTCCGCCCATCAATTTAACATTACGTGCGTGAACAAAGTTAACTCGATTTTTTTCTAACATACTTTCTAAGATTGCTACTGCGTCATTCTTAGGATCTGATGCAAATGAACCTACACATAACGTAACGCCGTTATATTCGCTGTCATACAATTTAATGAAGCGCTCCAATGCAGCTTGTCCAGTAATGATACGTGGTAAGCCAAAGATGCTGTATGGAGGATCATCCGGGTGAATAGCCATCTTAACGCCTGCAGCTTCAGCTGTTGGCATAATTGCTTTGATGAAGTACTCTAAGTTTTCCCAAAGTTTTTCATCATCGATTGATTTGTACTCATCCATTAAGTTGTTCATTTCTTCAGAACTGTAACTTTCATCCCAACCTGGTAAAGAAAGTGTACGAGGATCCATTTTGTTTACTTGCTCTTCATCAAAGATTAAGGCATTTGAACCATCTGGAAGTGGGAAAGCTAAATCAGAACGAGTCCAGTCAAAAACAGGCATGAAGTTGTAACATACAACTGGAATTCCAGCTTCTCCTAAATTGGTTAACGTTGTTTTATAGTTTTCAATGTATTTATCGCGTGTTGGTTTTCCTGTTTTAATGTCTTCATGAACAGGCACACTTTCAATAACAGAAAGTTCTAATCCTTTTGCTTCAATGGAAGATTTTAATGCTTTAATTTTTTCTAAAGGCCATACTTCTCCAACTGGAATATCGTAAATAGCTGAAACAATTCCTTTCATTCCTGGAATCTGGCGGATATATTCTAGTGAAATCGGATCTGATTCACCGTACCATCTAAATGTCATTTCCATTATAATTAATCTCCTCTATGTTTAATTTTTTTTATTTTGCTTTATTAAAGTAGCGCATAGCATTGTTGTAGCAGACATTTTCAATAAGCTTTTTCAAAAGTTCTTGATCATTAGGGAATTTGCCATTTTCAACACGTTCTCCAATG
Source organism: Carnobacterium sp. AT7 (assembly GCF_000171855.1). Taxonomy (NCBI): domain Bacteria; kingdom Bacillati; phylum Bacillota; class Bacilli; order Lactobacillales; family Carnobacteriaceae; genus Carnobacterium; species Carnobacterium sp. AT7. The sequence continues at coordinate 58,025 of NZ_ABHH01000010.1, forward strand.
AAGTTGCATAAGATACGACGGAAGTATTCATGACGTGGATAAGAAACAAAACTACGTGAGTCTGTTAACATTCCAACAAAATGCATCAACAAACCATGGTCTGCCAAAGCTTCCATTTGGCGCAACATACCTTGTTCGGTATCATTGAACCACCAACCGGAACCAAATTGGATTTTGCCCTTGATTCCTTCATTATTAGATTGGAAGTTTGCAACTGCACTGGCGACCACATCATTGTATATTGGGTTCAAGTTGTAGATAATCGTTTTAGGTAATTTGTCTTCTTTATCTAATGCATTTAAAATGTTATTCAACGCATAAGCGACATCTGTCTGGTCATTGATTGAATCAAAACCAGCATCTGCTCCTACTAAGTCAAACATACGAGAGTTATTGTTACGAATCGCTCCGAAATGAAGCTGCATAACCCATCCTCTTGCATGGTACATTTTTCCTAAATCAGATAATAAACGTGTTTGGTATTTGGCGTTTTCTTCAGCTGTTATTTCTTTTTGAGCTAAGGCTTTCAAGAAAATCGCTTCAATTTCATCATCCGTTGACTCGGCATAGAAAAGTTTGCCTAAACCATGGTCAGAAACAATTGCCCCACGTTCATTAAAGTAATCAACTCGATTTTCAATTTCTTTTATTAATTCTTTATACGTTGTTACATCTTTAGTTGAAGCATCTTGTAATTTTTTAATGAAATTTGTGAATTTTTCTTCGCCAACTGCAAAAGCTTCATCTGGTCGAAACGATGGAGCAACTTCAACAGTGAAATTTTCATCTTCGCGGATAGCGTCATGAAATTCCAAAGAATCCGTGGGGTTATCTGTTGTTCCAATGAAAGTAACGTTTGAATTATTAATTAATGTTCTTGCTGTTAAGCCTTTTTCTAGGATAGCTTTATTAGCTTGATCATAAATAGATTTCCAATTTTTTGAATTTAATAATTCATCAATAGCGAAATACCGTTTTAATTCAAGGTGCGTCCAGTGATACAATGGATTCCCAACAACAGATTCCACTGTTTGTGCCCAAGCTTCAAATTTTTCCTCTGAGCTAGCATTACCCGTTATTTTTTCTTCCGGAATTCCGTGAGCACGCATTGCGCGCCATTTGTAATGATCTCCTGCTAACCATAATTCAGTTACATTGTTAAACTTATGATCTTCAGCAATTTGTTGAGGATCTAAGTGACAATGGTAATCGAAAATAGGCAATGATTCAGCAAAATCATGATACAACTGTTTAGCTGTTTTGTTTTGTAACATAAAATCTTTATTTATAAATGTCATTACTGTACCCCTTCCAATAATCAGCTTTGCTTAATTCATTTAAGATAAACAGAATTTTTAGAAGAACTAGTTACCTGAACGAATTTCTTTGTAACGGTCAGCAAAAGTTCTAGCTGTCTCTGTTACTGCTTGGTATCCTTTTTCAGCTACGTCTTTTGTTAAAGCACTACCTACTCCAACGCCCCATGCTCCGTTGTTTACCCAAGTAGCCATATTTTCAAGATTTACTCCGCCTGATGGCATTAATTCTACTTGAGGAATTGGTCCGTGAACGTCTTTAATAAAACCTGCTCCTAATATTCCACCTGGGAATACTTTAGCAACTTCTACTCCAGTAGCCATTGCATTTGCGATTTCTGTAACAGAGCCACAGCCTGGCAAATAAGGAATAGTATAGCGGTTACAAATAGTTGAAATTGCGGGGTCAAAATGTGGGCTGACGATAAACTTAGAACCTGCTAATATAGCAATTCTAGCTGTTATATCATCCATGACAGTTCCTGCACCAATTACCATGTCCGTTCCTGCGAATTCAGCTGCTAAACGAGAAATAACTTTATCTGCGTTTGGTGTACTGAAAGTTACTTCGATATTTTTTATTCCGCCTTCATAGGTTGCTTTTGAGATTTCATATCCATCATCTTCCGATTTTCCACGAACAACCGCGAATAAAAAATTTTCTTCTAATTTTACTAATGTTTCTCTTTTAATACTCAACTAAAGTCCTCCTTTTAAGCGACAGTTTCACAATACGATACCTTATTTCATAATACGGATTAATTATAACTGGTTTATGCTCCATAGTCAACACAACCTGACTTTAATTTCAAAAAATTATCTTTTTTTGAAAACGTTCTCTTTTTTTATTATACTCTCTTTTAAAGTTCTGTAACTGAATCCTGCTTGAAATTATGCTATTGAATTATAGGAGTTTCGCGATTTATTATTTTCAGCTACTTGTTCTTTTTTTAAAACTATCCTATACTGTTTTATATCTATCGTATCGCATTATAAAACGCTTTATCCAAATAATGTAAAACTATACTTTAAAAAGGATGTTAAAAAAATGGTTGAAAACTCACCCAATAGAGTACAGTCAGTTGATCGTGCTCTATTAATACTTGAAACGCTTTCAAATTATGATATGCTCAGTTTGATGGAACTTAGTGAAAAAGTTCATCTACATAAGGCGACTACTCACCGTCTTGTCAATTCTCTTCTCGAAAATGGGTACATTGAAAAAAATCCTTTAACTAAGCAATACAAAATATCCTTAAAACTTTTTCAAATTGGAAATCGCCGGGTTCAAAATATTGATTTCCTAAATGTGGCCAAAAGTATGATTCGTCAGTTATCATTAGATTTAAATCAGACAGTTCATCTAGTAGTTGAAGATAATGAAGAAGTGCTCTATATTGATAAACACGATCCAAGCGGAAATGAAAATCGCTTAAGTTCAAAAATTGGTAAAACAGCTCCAATGTACGTAACTGCTGTAGGAAAAGCCATTTTAGCAACAAAATCGAACGAAGAAATTAGAGCTATCTGGAATAAAACTGATATCCAACCCTTTACAAAACATACGATTACCTCTCTTGATGCGTTCATGATGGAAATTGAAAAAGTACGTCAAAAAGGATATGCCATCGACAATGAAGAAAATGAGTACGGTGTTCTTTGTATTGGAACTGTTTTTTCTAGCTATAAAGATCTTGCAGCGGGTGCAATCAGTATTTCTATTCCTGCTACGGATGCGGATGATGAAAAAAAAGCTATATATATTGAAAAGATTATTGATACTTCCAATAAAATTTCTCGTTTACTAGGTCAATTTTAATTATTGCTCAATCTAAAACTATCCCAGCGAATTCTAATTCGCTGGGATAGTTTTTTAATTTAAGTATTGCTTAAACATAAGTACACAACAAATACCTTTATATAAGAACTGCTAAAATAGGCAGACTTATCTTATATAAAGGCTAATTTGTCATTTATTTACTTGTAAAACGAACTCTTAATATTTAGTATCTTCGAAACCACAGAATGCATCCACTGGAGATACCCCTACAAATTCAGTACGACCTAGGAATTTGTCTACCAAGGCTTTCAATGTGAATTCCTTGCTATCATAAGCATTGATGTATGTTTGTACTTGAGGTACATCAGCTAAATGGAACGGAGATTGCAAGGATACGAAGATTGTTGGTATTTCATGGACATAAAAAGGAATATCTGGAGTCCCTTTTGATGCTGGCCATTGAATACGTTGATCCGTATTTGGATTAACCACTGCTAAATTAATGATTAAATCATAATTTTCTGTTAAATCGGCAATAGGACGTTTTTGCGCATACACATTTCTAAGTGCCACTTGTCTTTCCTCTTCAGGCATTTTCATAATTTTTTCTTCAGCAGCTTCCCAAATTGACACTTCAAAGCCTTCTGCTTCAAGTAATTCTTTCATTTTTGCAGATGGTTTTACGTTTTCACCAATCATCGCTCCGAAACCACCTTGTGTTCCTTGAACATCCACTAATAAAACACGTTTGTGCGATTTTGGAGAAACAGGGAAAATATTTTCATTGTTTTTTACTAACGTAATAGCTTTATCGGCAACTTCTTCGGCAATTTTTTTATTTTCAGGTAAACCAATTTTAGCCATTGCTTCTTCTTTAGAAGGTAAAAGTTCTGTTTTAGCTTTTTTGTGCAAACCGATAGCTGCTTTAGTTCCTAAGATACGAGTCAACGCTTCTTCTAAACGATCTTCAGTAATTACCCCGTTTTTGTATCCATCCATCATCCATTGGAAATCTTCATCTGGATCATTAAAGAATAAAAATAAATCTGAACCAGCTGCTACAGCTGCTGGAAGCATATCTTTACGTTTCATTGCTCCTGTTAAAGCTACCATGTGACTTGCATCAGTAACAACAAGTCCATTGAAGTTCATTTTGTCTCTCAACAAGTCAGTTAAAATGTATTTGTTGATTGTAGCTGGAAGTGTGGCTTCTTGTACCGTTGCATCTGGTTTGAAATACCGTACATAAGAAGGTAATGAAATGTGCCCAGCCATAATAGATGGAAGTCCAGCATCAAATAGTGAGCTGTATACTTTTCCAAAAGTAGCATCCCATTCTTCTACTGAATAGTGGTTAGGCGCAAAAGATAAATGTTGGTCACGTTCATCAATTCCGTCTCCAGGGAAATGTTTTGCAGCTGGAGCGATTCCACTTTCTTGAATCCCTTTCATGTAAGCTAAAGATAATTCAATTGTTTGATCAACATCTGCACTCCAAGTACGAGTCGAGATGATTGGATTACGCCAGTTACGTAAAAGGTCAACGATTGGCGCAAAACTCCAGTTACATCCGATAGCTGCAGCTTCAACACCGGAAACACGTCCCATTTCATAAGCATATTTCGGATCATTTGTAGCAGCAATTTTCACTTCATTACCGATATATGTTCCATCCGTACTAGCGCCATTTCCGCCCATTTCTGTATTAGCAGCAATCAACAATGGAATTTTACTATTTTCTTGTAAAATACGGTTTTGTTCGTAGACTTCATCCGATTTTGCCGGATTATATCGAACTCCGCCAATGTGATAATCATTTACTACACTTGTTAAATATTCTTCCGTACGGCTTGAACCCATATTAATAAACAATTGACCAATTTTTTCTTCTGTCGACATGTCTTCGATTGTATCTTTCACCCATTTGATAGCTGCTTCGTCTAAACTATAAGGTTTTGCTTGTAAATCTACTTTCATCATAAATATCTCCTTTTAATTTTATTTTTTAGCTATTTTCCTATTTAAAAAATAACAATAACTGACACAATAAAGTAAAAACCGTTTTCAATTCCATTTTAAATACTCAGTTTTCTTGTTCTGTTATCAAGAAAACTAAGTTTCATATAATGATACTCGGTTTCGTAAAGCGCTTTTATTATAGCATGGTTAATTTATTTTGTCATATCCTTTTTCTAAATTTATTTATTTAAAACGACTAAGTAGGAATAGACATCTGCTGAATGACTAATCTATTAGGTTATGAATTCTATATTTTTTAGGTTCGGCAAGTTGATTAAGCTCTATTTTTTATATTAACTCTCTCGCTGTTTTTCTATTCAAGGAAAGCTTACTAAAAAAACATTCTAGTAAATTAAACGGTTCTTATTGGTAAATGAATAAAAAAAGAAAGCTTATCGATGTTAGCTTAATCAGCTAATATCAATAAGCTTTCTTTTACTTGAATGAAACTAACAATTTTTTTACCGTTTAGCCGACTGTTTTTCTATAAAATCTAGTAACGTTTTTCTATCTGGCAGACCTTCATTATCGCCTAAATTTTGGACTTGAATAGCACCAATTGCATTTGCGCGAACAGCAGCTTCTTCTAACGATAGCCCATCTAAATAACCGCTAATGATTCCCACGGCAAAGCCATCTCCTGCACCTACAGTGTCTACAACTTTTTCAGCTTTAAATCCTGGGACAAAAACTATTTCTTTTCCAACACCTTTTACATATGCTCCAGATGGTCCCATTTTAATCACGATATATTTTACGCCTTTTTCAAAATAGAACTTAGCAATGTCATCTGGTTCTTCTAAATCTGTTAAAATTCTTGCTTCTTCAATACCAGGCAAAATGACATCCGCATAGGTTGCCAATTCATTCAATACTTTTTTCATCGTTTCCTCGTCTTCCCATAATGCAGGGCGCAAATTAGGATCAAATGTAATGAATGTACCGGACTCTTTTGCTTTGCCCATTAAATAATAAATCGTACTTCTAACCGAACGACTCACTGCAGACGGAATTCCAGTAATGTGTAAAACCTTTACCTTTTTAAAATCAACCAAATCAATGAGATCTTCAATAGACAGTTCAGAAAAAGCACTGCCTTTTCGATAGTAAGCTGTTTCTGGATCGCCTTCTTCTGTTTTACTCTTAAGCATAAAACCAGTATTGCTTTTTTCATCAAATGAAACAAATTCCGTTCCAATACCTTCTGATTCTAAAAACTTCAAAATGTAGCGTCCAAAATAATCTTCTCCTAAACGAGTGATCAATTCAACATCCATCCCTAGTCGTGACAACCCGATGCTTACATTGACTTCTGCTCCGGCAACTGTTTTAGAAAAATATGACGCATCATCTAACTTTCCAGACTCATTCGCACTAAATAAGCCCATTGCTTCTCCAATTAAAACAACATCTTTTTTCACTTTTTCCCACTTCCTAATCCAATTATTCTAAAAAAAGGTCAAGTATTTCCCTGACCCTCTCATTTTTTATGTTTATTTTTTATAATTAAAGTCGGGGATACTTTCCCATCGGTCTTTCAATGAACGGACAACCATTTTCGGTTGACGAGCACGGTTGAATACACCTTTTTTGTTTCCTTGGACACGATTGATGCCTTGTTTGGTTTCAAAATCAGCAAAGTTCCATAATTGTTCTCCAACAAAGTTAGGAATTTCATCAAACACTTTATGATTCATTGCGTAATAATCCACTTGGTATTCTTCCGTGAACATTTGGTTTTCGATTCCATGCATTCCAGGAACTGTATCTGCACCATATTCAGTATACATAATCGGTTTTTCAGGATACATTTCTTGCCATTTCAGTAACTCTTTCCGTGTACTTTCTTCTGCGGATTTTAAATCTCCACCTTGCATATACCAGCCATAATAGCGGTTCAACGCGATAACATTGGCTAACTCTTCGCATTTATCGGCTTCTGGAGTGGACATCATGATATTCACATAGGTACATGGCCGGTTTTGCGGATCTAATTCTCTAGCAAGTTTAAACAACGGTTCAAAATACTCATAAGAACCACTTTGATGGGTTGCAGGCTCATTTGCAATAGACCACATCACCACGCTAGCATGATTTTTATCACGATTAATCAGCTCACGAATCACTTGTTCATGCGCTTCTCTTGTTTGCATGATCGACCATGTATTATTATCTACTCCTTCATCTCCACCCATAGCATCAAGATTAAAATTAAATGATTCAAGCAATCCAACAGCTGTTGTTTCATCAATTACAACGATTCCTTCACGGTCGCATAGGCGCATCATTTCTTCTGAATACGGATAGTGAGATGTCCGGAATGAATTTGCACCCATATATTTGAATAAGTTTAGATCTAATACATTAGCTGCTTCATTGATTCCACGTCCATTGATGTACGTATCTTCATGTTTTCCGAATCCTTTAAAATAGAAAGGTTCGCCATTAATTAAGAATTTACCTTCTTTTGTTTCAACAGTCCGGATACCAAATGTTTCTTCGTAAGTGTCCACCACTTCTTCAGCGGTGATACATTCTATTTTAGCCGTATACAAATAGCTGTTCATTGGTTTCCATAGATTGACAGCTTCAATGAACATTTCTGTTTCTTTTCCAGCAGCCGTTGCTACGATTTGATTTTCTTCATCAAAAACGGTTACTTTTACTTCATCAAATTCACCGACTGTTTTTACAGTGAAGGCTACTTTTGCTGTTTTTGCAGTGACATCAGCTTCAGGAACGATGATAACGTCTTCAATATAATCCCAAGGAGTTGAATAGACTTTGACCGGACGCTGTAAACCAGCATAATTAAAGAAGTCAAAATTTTCATCAACATTACGAATGAGACGCCCATCTTCATCTGTCGATTCAGTGTAGTTTCCTACTGGTAATGTTGTGTAATCTAAGATATTGCTGATGCGAACGGTCAAACGATTTTTTCCTAAGTTTACGTGTTCATTGATTTCACTTTCAAATGGCATAAATCCACCTTTATGGTGCATCACGAACTCTCCATTAATATAAACCCATGCTTCATGAGTTGCAGAACCAAAACGCAAGACTAATCGTTCTCTTAGTATCGGTTTTGCAATAGAAATTTCTGTTTCATACCAGACAAAACCATTATGATCACGAATTTCAGAAATTACACCTTGATCATTAAATGAAGCTGGGACAGCCATGACATCTCTTGTTGGTAATGGTTCTTTAACGTCGATTTCTTTCAATTCTTTATCAATCATAAATTTCCATATTCCACTTAAGTCCGTTAATGTGCGGGTAGCTGTAGTTATTGGATATAACATATCACACTCTCCTTTTTCCTGGTAATTTTATTATAGCGTTTTCATTTTTATTTTTCTCGTAAAATCTTAACAAAACAAGTACAATTGTTGCATCAGCCTAAAAATACTAGTAACATTCGAATTGGAGGTGCCTTTTATGACTGAAAAAAACAACTATTCAAAAGAAATTTATCATCTGTGCTCCTCATTTTATGACTTATCAAACTTAGCGATTCAATACATAGACAATGAAGGGAAAATCCTAGTCCAAATGATTCAACCACATTTTCCTGATGAAATCTTGTCCTCGACTAATGATTCTTTCCAAGAGGTAGAAAAACAATTACGGCAACAAAAGCCTGATTGTTGTTACTTTTTCATTACTAGCTTCCAATTAGAGTACATTGCAATCGGTTTATGGAAAGAAAAAGAATTTAAAGGCTCCATTTTAGTTGGACCTTTCCTTTCCACTACACCTAACTTAGAGTTCATTAATTACATCACTTCAATAAATCACCTGCCTCTTCATACTCGAAAAACACTGGCAAATTTCTATGAATCTTTGGTTATCGTACATTCTCAAGAACTGCACCATTTGAATGTCTTGCTAATTAATTTGTTCTCTCATCCTTATATCATGCCAGATCTACGTTCGTCTGAACCTGTACAACCTACTTCTACTAGACGCGAAGTACGTTATAGGCAACAGAATGCACAACAACTTATTGAAGCACGATATCAATTTGAAAACATTTTAATGGAAGCTATCTCTAAAGGAGACAGTACTCTAGCTGTAACAACTATGAATGATCACCAAGAATTGACCGACTTTTCAAGTCGCAATACTGCTGATCCTGTTCGAGCATATAAAAATATTTTAGTTACTTTGAATACACTCAGTCGTAAAGCAGCTGAGAAAGGTGGCGTGCACCCTATTTATTTGGATAGTATCTCTGAAAAATTCGCTCTTATGATTGAGCGTACCAAGGATTTACCAAGTTTATCTGAGATTAGTCGAGTACTCTTAACCGAGTACAGTGAAAGTATCTGGCTATATTCCAATCCAGAATACAGCACTATTGTCAAAAAAGCGATTCATTACATTTTATTGCACATTGATTATCCTTTAACTTTAGAAGAAATCGCCAGGAATATTTATGTCAATCCAGCTCACTTATCGCGTAAATTCAAAGGCGAAACGCAGATGACTCCTACCCAATTTATCCATTTAAAAAAAGTAGAAGAAGCAAAACTTCATCTTGAAAAAGGGCATTTAGCCATCACTGAGATAGCTTTACTCGTCGGCTTTAATGATCCAAATTACTTTGGTAAGGTCTTTAAAAAGGTAACCGGCATGACCCCCTCTCAATTCATTAGGAGTACAAAAAAAACGCTTAAGAGGTAATGCCTAATAATGATCGTTAAGAGTAATTTAAAGCAAAAAAAGAACTGCTGAAACGCTGCAGTTCTTTTTTACTATCGTTTAGTAAACTTAAACTCTTTCTGCTTCTTTTCTTACTTGCGCAGGATTTGTTTGGGTATCATCTGAAAGTAATTTATTAGCAACTAGTAAAAGAATCGGTAAAATAACGTCATCTGCATACCCAACTACTGGAATAAAGTCGGGAACAAAATCGATTGGACTAATAATATAGAGAATAATCCCTGCTACCATTAGTTTCTTTTTTCCGCTTGTTTTTGTATTAAATAACGAAAGGATCAGCGACTTTACTTGTGACATTGGGGTCTTAGTTTGCTTTGTTTTCATTTTCATTTTTTATGACCTCCGTTTAATTTAACTACAGTTAGTATAGCTGCAATTCCCTTAAAATGTATCGGTCTAAAGCATGATTTTTTAACGTATCACATTAAGCCATCTATTTAAATACTTCCTAAAATAACACCAACACCATAAGCCACCAAGGCTGCCAAACCACCAATTACTAACATTTCAAAGCCAGATTTCAACCAGTTCGATTGTGTAATTTTTGATTTTGCTGCACCTAGAATAAACAAAGTCATCCCTGTAAGTAATGCAGCAATATAAAAAGCGTTTTGCAATAAACCAGGTATATACATAGATAATACGTAGATTAAAAGAGGCACTACGCCAAAGACACTAAATGATAAAAAAGTTACTATTGCATTTTTCAAAGGTGAATCCTCTGTAGTACTAGAGCCATATTCCATTTTCATAATTTGGTTCACAAATGGTTCTTCGTATTTTGCTAGAGTGGTTACTAATAAATTAGCATCTTGTTCATCAATCCCTTGTTCGGTTAAAGAAGCCTTTATCTGCTCTGCTTCTTGTTCTGGATTTTCCATTATAGCAATCTGTTTTTTATGACGTACCGTTTTTTCATATTCATTTTGCGATTTTGTTGAAAGAAAATCTCCTACTGCCATTGAAAATCCATCAGCCAGTAAGTTTGAAAAACCTAAAATCAACACAACTTTAAAGGATAATTCTCCACCAACACTTCCTGCTACTACAGCAAATGTTGTTATGATGCCATCTAATCCTCCATAAACGATACTTTTAATGTACTTTCCTTTACTATTATGAACTATTTTTTCCGGTTGATTCATTTTCATTCCTCCTTAAGCTCAAGTCAACAAAAATAAATAGTTGAAGGAATATAGCACTAGCCTTTCCGAGTTCTTTTTATTTAATTCCCCATACTAAAAGTGATGAATTCTATCACCCATAGCGTTAAAATTAAAAGGAGTAAACTAACCGATAAAAGAAAGATTCCAACTAAGAGATAGTTGACTTTTTTTTGGACTACACTATCTTTAATCGAAAAAGCTACTATCAATAGACCTATACAGCTTATCCCGATTGATACCATTTTTTCTAAGTCAGTAATAGTTGAGGAAAAAAAACCATGTGTGAGTAAGAAAAACTGAAGGCTCAAGAAAACTATTTTAGCGTTATCTATTCTTTTTACCACCATACCATTCCTCCTTAAACAAATCACACTACATGTGAATAATATAACAATGTCTAACATTCATTGCAATACTTATTTAATAAAACAGACATATATTATTTAGCTCTTTTAAAAAATCTTGTTCATTAAATTCAATATAAAACGATATTATTATCCTAACATAGGGCAAAAAAAGTCATTCATCTGTTTTTCTTACTTCTTACTGTGCTTCATTCTGGACTAACCATTAAATTTTTCTCTACCCATACCTCTTCATTGGAATTTTTTATAATCACATCAAATAGTTTCCTGTAAGGATGCATAAATAGTTCATATTGGATGCGGCGTTGTTTATGAGACTCTAATAAAACATTTATATCCGTACCTCTTTCCAAAACATCTCTTCCAACTCTTCTTCTTAGCTCTGTTTCATCATCCGTATAAAAATAAATGTTCAAATCAATTAATTCAGGATCAATAAACGCCACGCTCATTCCTTCTATAATGGTAACTTTTTTAGGAGAAATGAGTTCACTTTTACTATAAAAAGTATCTATCGTGTAGAAATCTAACCCAGATTTGACCATTCGAATATCTCTTTCTAGGGACACTATATGATGAGCATCTGGATGGCAAGCAGTCATTTTCGACTGATAATATTTATTTTGATAACCATACTGGATCATAGTGTATTGTCGTAATTGCGATGTGATTATATAGGGATCTGTGTTAATATGCGATACTTCATTTAACCCTATCAAATGTGCAAGTTTAGTAGCAAAATTCGTTTTCCCTGCAGCACCATGACCTGATATGGCAATAATCACCGGTTTATCCGATTTATGTATCCAGTTTAGGACTTCATTAAGGATATTATTCATTTTCCACCTTTTTCTATTTAATTTTTTTTAACGTTTAACGATTTAATCATCTATTATAGAAATTACTTTATTTTACCATTAAAGAAAACGCTTTACTTGTAACTTTTCATTTCATGCTGGAAAAATAACTACCTTTATGTAAAATAAAAAAAGCAATACAGTCATTTAAAATGAACCTCTACTGCTTTACAGTTTATTGAATTGTGAAGTTAGTTCAGCATTACTTTTTAGTGTAGTCTACAGTGGTTTACTATTATACCAGTCGGCTGAATCAAGAAATGCTAAATTATTTTTTTGCCATTTTATACCGGCTATCATTTTATTTGATTTAAACGTTAATTTCTTTTCACCTCTAACTTTCAAAACTATTTTGTACTCTATCAATCCTTTTTTAATTCTAAGGTACTCTATGTCTTCATAAGGAAACCGAATATGATTACCTGAAAATTGACCCATCATTGTTAAGCCAACTAACGTGATCTCTTCTGAAGAAAAGAACAATAAGTAGTATTGCATATCTACAAAAGATGCTAACGCTCCATAAGTAAAGCTAGACATAATCCCTGGTTCTGTATACCCATAAACAAAATTTTGAGACACTGGAATATCAAGTGGTTCCATATAAGTTTCAATATTCTCTATTTTCATTGCTTCATTCACTACCAACAACCCCTTTTTACCATCTTATCTAACTCAGATAGAAAAAGAAAATAATAATCTTTTTCCTGTTAACTATCTTATTCATCAGCACTAAGAATCTATAAAACAACATACAAAAAAATGCCCATGATCATAAAATAAATAGCTCAAAAAAAATATCCGGTACACGATGCTTTTTACAAAACGCTGTACATCATTCTTTTTTGGATTATAGTACACATCAAGAACAGAGCCGCGTGAAAACTTAAAAAAGAGCTAGCACACCAAAATAGGCGTACTAGCTCTTTTATCTTATCTAGTTTTACTTCTTATTACTTAAATTCTTTTCCTCTAAAACAGGCAACTATTGAATAACTTTTAAAAATTCTTTTAAGAAGTCAGCTGAATTCCCAACATAACTAAAATCTGAGTAGTTAAAAATAGGTGCTTCTGAATCTTTATTAACAGAGATGACTAGTTCAGCATTTTCTATCCCGGTTGTATACTGCACAGCTCCATGGATACCCAAATTAATCAATATTTTAGGCGCAATCGTATTTCCAGATTGTCCAATTTGATCTTCACCACTAAATCTAGGATGATCTGTCAAAGGACGTGTTACGCCGATTTTAGCACCTAATTTGCGAGCAAGTTCTTCCGCCAAAGCAAGTTCTTTATCATCTATAGAACCGCGTCCTAATGCAATAACTCGATCAGCATTAGCGATACTATCGCTTTTAGAAATCAGCGGTGTTTCTTCTATAATTTTCACACGTGCTGCTTCTTTAAATGTTAAATCATTTATTTCAGTCACCTCAACTGTTTTACTGCTACTTTTCTTAGCTTCAAATGTATTTGGTCTTACAGAAGCCATTTGAGGACGGTGGTTAGGACTGATAATTTCACACATGATATTATCTCCATATGATGGTTTTGTTTGAACCAACAAGTCACTATCAAATGATAAGTTTAGACAGTCTGAAGTCAAACCCGTATTTAACTTTGCTTGCAATCGAGGTGCAATTGAGCGGCCAACAACTGTTGCACCGAAAAGGATGCTATTTGGTTGACGTCGTTCTGCTAATTCTGCCATTAAACTGGCAATTTCAGAATCCATCGCATTTTCCAAACGATTGTCTTTTACAACAATGATTTCATCAGGACCATATTCTTTGATAGCTTCTTCCAGTTTTTGGTCTTCTGATTCAAATAAAATTACAACAACCTTTTTATCGCCTGCAATCTCATTTGCTTTAGTTATTAATTGATAGGTAACCGGCTGGATGATCCCTACATGTTTTTCTGCATATACCCAAATTTCTTGGCTAGTCATTTTTCTCAACCTCTCTTAGAGTAAATTAGTGGCTCTTAATTGTATTAATAATTCACGAACAGCTTCATCAGCCGATCCTTTAAGGAACGTTGTTGCTTTTGCTTCTTTTTCCGGTGCCCATACACTACGGACAACAGTGGGAGAACCCTTCAAACCAATTCTATCAGCATCAACAGGCAAGCTGTTTTCATCCCAAATACGAATGGTTTTCTTATAACTTTGTTGAATATTACGAGGCGTTGGGTAACGTGGTTCGTTCATTTCGCTACGAACCGTTACAACTGCTGGCAATTGGAATTCAATTTTTTGTTGCATGTTTTCTAACAAACGAGTTGCAGTCATAGAATTTTTAGTATGACTATGTAACTCACTGACAAATGTAATTTGTGGCCAGTCTAAAAATTCAGATACGATTGGACCAACTTGACTAGTATCTGCATCGACCGATTGGCGACCGAATAAGACTAGGTCTACATTGCCTAATTCTTTAATAGCTTGCGCTAAAACATATCCTGTTGCTAGTGTATCTGCTCCACCAAATTGACGAGAACTTAACAGCACGGCATCGTCACATCCCATAGCTAATCCTTGGCGCAAAGTCATTTCAAAATCTGGAGGTCCCATAGATAGAAGTGTAATTTCGCCACCCCATTCTTCTTTTAATCGAAGAGCTGCCTCTATGGCATTTTTATCATAAGGGTTCATAACTCCTGCTTCTCCAGAACGAACAAGGTTTTTAGTAACTGGATCAATTTTCAAATTATTAGAAACTGGCACTTGTTTAATACATACTACAATTTTTAAGCTCATTGGACTTATTCCTCTCTCTCATTCACAACTTCTTTAGCTATTTCAATCATCATTTTTTCTAGTGACCCTTCGGCAAGTTGTAACGCACGAGCATCACGAATTAAATGTTCTACGGGATACTCACGACTATACCCATATCCACCTAATACTTGCAAAGCATGATCAGCAGCAATAACGGCAGCACGACTTCCGTATGATTTCGCCATAGTAGATACTTTAGCGTAAGATTTACCTTCTATTTTCAACTTAGCTGCTTCTTGATAGAGTAGCTGTGCGTTTTCTTTTGCAATAGCAATTTCAGTGATTTTCGTTTGAATAGAATGTAATTGGATAATCGGTGTATCAATTGCATCACGTTTTTTTGCGTAATCAACCGCAATAGTCAACGCATGTTCTGTAATTCCAGCTGCGATTGCTCCCATTGAAATACGAGCATCATAGTGAGCATTATCGCCTATTTCCACACCTTGTCCTATTTTACCTAGCAAGTGCTCTTCAGTAACTGTTACGTTTTCTAAGAAGATTTCTCCTACAGGCGTTCCAGTCATACCAATGAATTCTTCTCTTTTACCATGTTTAAATCCAGGCATGTCTTCATCGACAAGGAAACATGATAATTCGTTTGGCGCAGTTTTTAAGAGTACACAGTACACTTGAGCTAAGCCACCATTGGTAATCATTGTTTTATTTCCGTTTAAGATCCATTTATCTCCATCTTTCACGGCACTAGCTGTGAAGCCCATTACATTAGATCCACCTTGTGGTTCTGTTGAAGAAAATCCAAAGACACGGTGGTTTGCTTGAGGCAAATATTTTTCTTTTAATTCAGGTGTTGCATATTTCATTACTTGATCAACCGTTTTATAATGTCCTTCTAAAGTAAATGCTACACTCGCATTTCGAACAGCAAAATCATATACCGTTTGCGAACTAGCAATAACATCAAATCCGGCTCCACCGTATTCTTCTGGTATGGTCAAGCCTAAAAATCCTATTTTAACAAGTTTATTCCATAGGCTTTCAGGATAGTTTCTTTCTTTATCTATCAACATATCTAATGGTTTTACCTCTTTATCAGCAAAATCAGTCACCATCTGATGCAACATTACTTGAGGCTGTGTTAATTTTATACTCATTTTTACACTCCCTTTGTTCAATTATGCACAAAAAATAAAACATCTATTTAACAAATTGATTATAGTCTATTATTTTTTCAATAGACTTGATTTAAATCAAGTACATTCTAATTAATATTGCTAATGAACTCTTTTATAATTCATAAGAAACTGGTAAACTGTAAACGTATTATGAGGAAGTATTGAGGAGATTACAAGATGACTAAACGATGTTTAAATTCTGAGCAACAGAATAGTACTTGTCAAAAAACAGGAGATATTTGCATAGATTCTATCCCATTATTTCAATCTTTAGCACCCATACAAAAGAAAAGAATTCATTCCCTAATCCAGTCTAAACACTACTCTCGCGGTGAAACCATCTATCGTCCTGGAGAAACTGCGGACTCCCTTTATGTCTTGAGAAGCGGGAAAATACGTGTATACCGATTATCCGATTCCGGAAAAGAACAATTGATTCGAATTGTCTATCCAGGAGAATTTACTGGAGAATTAGCGTTATTCAAAAAAGGCATTTACGAAGCATTTACGGAAGCGTTAACAGATTGTTCTATTTGTGCAATTAAGCATACTGATTTCAGAGAATTACTCCTCCAATACCCACTAATAGCTGTCGAGATGTTAGCTACTATTTCGAACAGATTGGGAATGTCTGAGCAACAAACCGCTTGGGCTACTACTGAAACCGTAAGAAATAGATTGCTACATTTTTTAATCAGTTTAGTTGACTCCAAAGAAAATGAACCTATTATTGAATTAAAGATGGCTAAAAAAGATTTAGCTTCTTATTTAGGAACCACTTCCGAATCTTTAAGTCGAGAACTTGCCCATTTAGAGAAAGAACACGTTATTCAAGAAATTTCTTATGGAAAAATCAAATTATTTAAATTAGACTAACACTAACGATTTGCATTTTAGTCCGTCCTTGGTTTTGAAGATAACTTATTTTATACATTAAAAAGAGCAGTACCTCAAAATAATGAGGTGCTGCTCTTTACTTTACACTATCTTATAGTTTTGCTTGCCATTTATTTGCCCAAACATTTTCGTTTGGCGTTCCTTTAAATTCGGATTTACCTTCTAATTTATCGATTACTTGTTTGATTGTTTCTTCGTTATTATGGTATGCATTCACAAAAGTTTTAACCATTGTTGCATCATGTAAATGAGTCGTAAAGTTTAGTGATACGAATACAGTGGGTACTTCGTATACGAACCAAGGAACTTCATTAGACATTGCTGTACTCCATTGGATACGGTAATTATTTTGTGCACCATATCCAACAATGTCAGAAACTTCTAAAGCTAAATCAACGTTTTCACGGTATTCTATTGTCTTGCCTTTTACTCGTGTAGATCCATCATTTAACGTTACTTCATAACCACGAGACGTCAATTCGTCTGTAATTTGTTTAGCAATATCAGATCCACCTTCGTAGATTCCACCTTTTTCACCTTCAAGCATATATAAACGAATGCGTTTGTGTGTTTCAGGACTGATAGGTAAGTTATTTTGAGTATCTTTTACTAAAGTGATTCCTTTGTCTGCTGCGTCAGCGCGCATTTGTAAATGCTCTTCACTACCCACAACTTCTAACTCAGATTCATCTTTTAATAAAGTACCTTCAGCTTGTTTTGTATTCAAGTTTAACTTAGCTTTTAAACCTAAAACACGTTTTAAAGCATCTGTCATACGTTCTTCAGTAATCACGCCGTTTTGGTACCCTTTTAGCATGAAGCCAAAGTCTTCATCGATATCGTTGAAAAATAAGAACATGTCACATCCAGCAGCAATTGATTTAGGAACATAGTCTTCGCGACGCATAGCTGCCGTCATACCTAACATATGAGAAGCATCTGTGATCACCATACCATTGAAATCTAATTTAGTTTTCAATAAGTCTTGAATCAATTCAGGTGCTAAAGTTGCTGGTAAGATATCTTTATCTTCTAACGTTGAATCCAAAGCTTTTTGGTACTCAGGTAAAGCAATGTGTCCAGCCATAATCATTTCAACACCATTGTTGATATGGTTACGGTAAACGCGTCCGAATGACTCTTCCCATTCATCAACCGATAATTCATTCACACCTAAAACTAAATGTTGGTCGCGTTCTTCAGTACCGTCACCAGGCCAATGTTTGATACATTTAATAACTTCACTTTGGTCTAAGCCTTCAAGGTAAGCATTCGTATATTTAATAACATCATCTGCATTTGTACCGTAAGCACGAGTGTTAACAATAGTATTTCTCCAGTTTTTCAAAATATCTACACATGGATCAAAGTTTACATTTACACCCATCGCAGCTTCTTCACGTCCAGAAACATAGCCAGCATTGTAACCAACTGTTGTATCTCCAGAAGCTTCAACTTGTGCTCCAGAAGCAATATACGTACCATCATTAGCAGCACCATTACCACCTGCATCGCAGTTAGCAGCGACCAACAAAGGTATTTTCGAATCTTTTTGAAGTGAATTAATCAATTCTTGTACTTGTTTAGCTGATCCACCTTGGTAACGTGCTCCACCAATGTGGTATTTTTCTAAAATTTCTTTATTTGTCAATGTGTTACCACTGAATTGATCTTTTCCAAAGAAGAATAAGTTTGTAAATAATTGTCCCACTTTTTCTTCGTCTGTCATGCTAGCGATTGTGTTTTCCACCCATTTAATAGCATCATCATTTAAATTATACGGTTTTGCTTTTAAATCTACTAATTTACCCATAATAATCTCCTAACAGTTCATTTTTTTTGTTTACAACCCCATAATAAAGAAACCGTTATCATTATACTTTCACTATTTTTGTTTTTATTATATAATTATGTTTTAATGGACAATTAATTTATAAGGAGATCATATAGTGAACTTGGAAAAAGAATTTACAGCACATGGTGTTTGTCAATTAATCTATACTATTATTCAAGTTAATACTCAATACTTTAGTGTTGATCATCTAACACAAAAAAGCTTCACGACTACGCAAATCCCTACCTTTTTACAAACTCATATTGAGCAATCGCTATTTTCTATAGAAAACCGCTTATTACACAAAAAAAAGAACGATGTCTATTTTCATAAAGACCCTAAATTACAACTCTACTATTTAGGAAAAGGTGTATGGAAAGACAACTACTATCAAGGAACTATTGTGATAGGTCCCTTTATTTCAGATACTCTTCCTAACGACTATTTAGAACAATTAAAAACTCAATTTTCTATTGAAAATGATTCTTTAGTTGTATTAAAACAATACATTGAGAGCTTAACGATTATTAATCAGAATCGTTTATCCTCTATTAGTTATTTATTGACAACTTTTACTCCTAAAAAAATTATTCAACCAAATATGATTTTTTCAGATATGGGTGAAGCAACTTTAATTCAGAATACTTTAGCCTCTAACGAAAATAGCTATGCTGAAATAGAAAAGAGTTATCAAGTAGAAAAGAAAATTCTGAATGCAGTTGAAAAAGGCGATCATGAAAAGGCGATTGAACTTTTAGAATTTTATAAAATTGATTTAACTTATCGTATACCTGGAAATCCATTACGAACCTATAAAAATCTAGGATTTTCACTCAATACTTCTCTACGTATTACAGTTGAAAGAGTAGGGGTTGACCCCATTTATATTCATTTACTTTCTAATAAGATTGCTATTCAAATTGAAAATTTAACCACTATCTCAGAGCTTGAAAATATCCGCACATTTATGGTGATTGAATATTGTCAGTTAGTTGACGCAGAGCGTTCAAAACGATACAGTCCAGTTATAAAAGAAGCGGTTACCTATATTCAACTCCGTTATTTTGAAAAGATTTCTCTTTCTACAATAAGTACAAAATTAAATATCAATGCTACTTACCTTTCTAAACGATTTAAAGTAGAAACTGGTCAAACGATTACTCATTTTATCCAAGACGCTCGAATCAATCATTCAAAACAATTGATCAAAGATAATGATTTATCTATCACTGACATCGCTTTAAAGGTTGGATTTGAAAACTCAAATTACTTTTGTACGGTATTTAAAAAACGAACAGGTGTGACTCCTAGACACTATTTTGAGCTTTAATAATAGTAACATCTTTTGAATATCGGAATTTGATTGTTTAGATTTCCAGTATTAGATACACAAAAGAGCAAAACCACTTTACATGGTTTTGCTCTTTTGTGTTCTTTTTTAAATAGTGATTTCAACCCAATTGCCTTCTGG
Source organism: Carnobacterium sp. AT7 (assembly GCF_000171855.1). Classification (NCBI taxonomy): domain Bacteria; kingdom Bacillati; phylum Bacillota; class Bacilli; order Lactobacillales; family Carnobacteriaceae; genus Carnobacterium; species Carnobacterium sp. AT7. Next base: position 78,382 of record NZ_ABHH01000010.1, read on the forward strand.
ATCGGATACAACACTTTCGTAGTACCCATCTCCTGTCCAACGAGGTTCTCCAATAATAACGTATCCAGCTTCTGCTAGTTTTTCCGTTAAAGCATTAACAGTAGCTTCATCTCCAACACTGATTGCTAGATGTGCCCATCCTAATGGAGTTTCTGCTAGTTTTTGTGTAACAGTCGGTTGTTGCATCAATTCTAAGCGCACTGTAGAATCAGGAAAACTCAAAAAATAACTAGCAAATCCTCGAGTAACATTTTCATAACGTTCTCCCGCTCTAGCTAAAAAAAATGTTTCATAAAACTGACGCATGCGTTCAATATCCTTAGACCATACAGCTATATGCCCAATTTTCATTATATATTATCCTCTCTTATCAAGTCATTCTTTTTTTCAATGGCAACTTCTGCCCAATAATCTGCTTGTTGAGCTTCCCAAAACACTTTATCATCATGAGTAATCTCACGCATAACACGACAGGGATTTCCAACTGCTATCGTATTTGCTGGAATATCTTTTGTAACAACAGAGCCTGATCCAATAACAACATTATCTCCAACAGTAACACCTGGATTCACTACGGAACTACCACCAATCCAAACATTATTTCCAATCACGATGGACTTTCCGAATTCTAATCCACTATTACGTACTGTAGGATCAATCGGATGCCCTGCAGTATATAGACACACATGTGGACCAAACATCACATTATCACCGATTGTGATTGTAGCCACATCTATCAAAACACAATCAAAATTAGCATAGAAGTTTTTTCCAATAGTAATATTTTTCCCGTAATCAATCCGTAAGTTTGGCTGCATGTAAATATTTCCTGCTACTTCATCAAAAATTTCAGTCAGCAATTCTGTCCGGTAAGTACTTTCTTCTTCTGTAGTGCCATTAAATAATCTTACTAATTTTTGTCCTTTTTGTCGTATCGTCTTCAACTCTTCTCCTTGTGCTCGATACAACTTTTCAGAAAGCATTCTCTCTTTTTCAGACATCTTTTTCCTCCTATTTTTCTAATTCGAAACCGTTACCATTTTTTTAGCATGAATTCTTAAAAA